>JAMCQQ010000238.1 GCA_023379515.1 Actinomycetota bacterium | reverse complement strand
CAGTCCAGCAACATTTGCAATTCTTAAGTAACTCATAATTAAAATATCATTTCACAAAATAGAGAACACAATTGTATACTATTATTTAAATATTTGTCAAATCTTTTCTATTTTTTTCTATTTTGTAGTTTTATTTGTCTTCCTGTTCTTTTCTTTTGAGCTGCATAAGAGTTATGCCTGATAACCATACCAGGTCAATTGGAGAACAGCCTCTTGTAGTATCATTAAAGGGTATGGCAGCACCCTGAATGATTGACCCGTAATAACCTGCTTTTGCTAACCTGTGAATAGATTTCAAAGTTATGTTTGCTGAATTAAGTTCAGGAAATATCAAAACATTTGCATATCCTGCAACCTCACTGTCAGAACATTTCTTTTTAGCTACATCCGGAAATAAGGCAGCATCAAACTGCAGCTCCCCATCTATTTTTATATCAGGGTTTATTTTTTTTACATTCTCTACGACTCTTCTTATCTGATCTATTTTTACACTTTCTGCACTGCCTTTTGTTGAATAGGAAAGCATTGCAATTTTAGGCTCTTGACTAAATAACACTTTTGCCGTTTCATAACTGAAAAGTGTAATATCAAGCATTTGCTCTTCATTTGGTTCAGGTATTACTGCAACGTCGGCCAAAAGAAGCTGACCATTTAATCCATAGGGACAATCCGGAATAATTTCCATTGCTGCACCATTCAGAAACCTTTTTTTCTGCCCGTATTGTATTATCTGTATTAATGGTCTCATCATTGCCTCAGTCGAGCTGAGCGAACCACTTATACCGCAATGGGCATCTCCCGATTTTGCCATAAGTGCAGCAAAATAATTGTTATTTCTTACCATTTCATCAGCCTGGAATTCCGTTAATTCTTTTTGCTTATTCCTAAAAATATTCATAAGCAACTTTTTATATTCATTGAATTTAACTGATCTGGATGGTTCTATTATTTCTATCTTATCTGTGTTTGTTATGCCGGATTCTTTTATATTTTTGGCTATTATGTTTTTACTGCCCAATAAAACAGTATTGCTGCTATTGAAGTTCTTGAATATTTTAATTGCCTCTGCCAGTCTGATGTCCTCACCGTCAGGGTAAACAATGGTCCTTTCATAGCCTTGTATTGAATTTATTATGTGCTCTTCAAAGTCATTTGTTACCGCATTATTTCTCAATTTGCCTCCAAATATTTTAAAATCCAAAAACAATTCATTATAATAATTTTTCTTAAAATTTCCAATTTAAAGTTAATCTGTAATGAGAAAACTATTCTTCATGCAATATTAAAGAAATATTGAGTTCAAATTATATTTTTTAATGTAAGTCCAAGATGCTTTTGGAAGATATAGTTTAAGCTATTAATATTTCTTAGATTCTTGTTTTGGCGGCAGCATAAATTTTTTCTTTGCTATTAACAGAGCCTGTTTTCTTTCTTCTGACTATATCTATAAATTGTTCCACCAAAACAGGATCAAACTGTTTGCCTGCATGCTTTAATAGTTCTTTTATTGCATATTCTTTGCTGCAAGCTTTTCTGTATGGCCTGTCATTTGTCATTGCATCATAAGCATCAATTATAGATATTATCCTTGCAGTAATTGGTATTTTTTTACCTTTCAAACCCATTGGATAACCTTTTCCATCCCATCTTTCATGATGTGCAAGAATACTTTTGGCAATTGAAGCAAGCTCTGAATTTGAATTTGCAATCCTGAATCCGATTTCTGTATGTTTCTTCATTATTTCCCGTTCTTCACTGGTAAGCTTTAAAGGATTTAAAATAATATTATCAGATATAGCTATTTTACCAATATCATGAAGAGAAGAAAGCAAATTCAATTCATCAAGTCTGTCTTCTGAAAATTTCAGCTTTTTGCCTAACTTAAGCGCAAGACTTTTCATTCTATGCATATGCTCATTGGTTTCATAATTTCTTTCTTCAAGAGCCTTCTCAAGAGATGTAAGCATAGAGCTATGCATACTTTGTTTCTCTATAAGCTTATGCTTATACATATTGTCTTCTGCACTCTTAATCAATTTATTGATATTTTGCTCTGTTGACTCTTTGGTAGCAACTCCAATTGATAAACTCATAATAAATTCTTTATAAAAACTAAGTTTGAATAATCCATGGACTCTTGCGATAATACTGGCAGCAACAGCCTTTGAAGTCGAAGGCAAAATAATGATAAACTCATCTCCGCCATATCTTGCAACTATGTCTTCCTTTCTGAAACAGTTTTTTAGAATCGTAGCTGTGCTTTTTAATATTTCATCTCCTTTTCCATGACCGAATGTATCATTTACCAATTTAAAACCATTTATATCAGCGATAATTATACTTATCGGATAAAGTCTTTCGCTATCCAATCTTTTTAATTCTTCTTCAAAAAAATATCTATTATAAAGACCAGTCAAATAATCATGATAACTTAAATATTTTATTTCTTCTTCGGATTTTTTTCTTTCATCAATGTCTCTAATAATTCCTTCATAATAAAGCGGCTTGTCACCATCATAAATAACTCTTGAGCTAATTTCTACCCAGATAATGCTGCCGTCTTTTTTCTTAAGACGAGTCACGAAAGGTTTTTCTCTGTCTTTAAACTGCGGCCTGTCTGATTCGGAATAATATATATCCTTTTTAATGTTTTTAAAAATAAGCTCCTCCTTATTTTTGTAACCCAGCATTTTTACGAGAGCATTATTTAAATCAATATATTTTCCATCCAGGGTACTTTGATATATCCCATCAATGGAATTTTCGAAAATACCTCTGAATTTTTCTTCACTCTTTCTTAGCGCCTTTTCAGCATTTATTTTATCCGTGACATCCCCAAGAATAAAAATTTTATAGATCAAAGATTTGTTACTATCAATTATCGGGTCAATATGAACATCATATATAAACTCTTTTGAATTTTTATAAAATACTGCATATTCTTTTTCTTTCAGATTTTTGCGATCATAGGAGGAAAATTTATAATAATCCGGCCAGACATCTTTTATTTCCTTACCGGCAAAGCTTGCATTTGATATATTTAATAATTTTTGTCCCAATGAATTTATATTAAGCAGGCGTTCTTTATTATCCACTATAAATGTGGCATCCCTTTCATTAGTGTTTTTTATCTCAATGTTTAGCGGAACCAAATCACCGGTCTTTAAAAATTTGAAACCGTTAATTAAAATAAGACTGCTTATAATGAGCATTAATGGTGTTATATCGAAATCTTCCCATGGAAGTAAATTTAAAATATATAGTATATTAGCAATCCAGGAAATTGATATAGCGACTACCATTGAAATTGCCTGTAACTTAAATATTTTCATTTTCCAAATGATGGTTCTGACCAAAATTACATAACTGATAATTAATAATAGATAGGAGTAGGAGGTATACACCCAGAAACCTATTCCATGTTTAATATGCAAAAACAAATATTTGCTGGATTGCTGTATGAATATTTCTTCCCATATAAGACCATGCTTCTCATTTGTAAAGACAAGTCCCAGAGTTATAAGCGGTATTATCAATAAGAAGAAATTTTTCTTTATTTTGGTCCAATTAGCATATCCGGAAAAACATAGAACAAGGATAAAAAAAGTTATTGGAACTATTGTAATCCCAACATACTCAATTTTACTCATTAATATTTTAAATGATGGCCCTTTACCTAAAAGCTCCAGAGAATAAAAAGTCAGCCAGATGAAAAATCCAAAAAAAAGTACTGCCCCTGTCTTATAGCAGCTTATAAATTTCTTTATTAATAACCAGGAAATCATTAATATAGATATAATTATACCTGTTATCAATGGAATTATTAAAGGCATTACTTCCATATTCATATAATGTTATATCGGCAATTTTTTATAAAAACTAAACTAAACAATCTGGTGTATTTACTTCTGCGATCAGAAGCGGTCTGCCCATATAGTGCTTCCTTATCCGCTATGTGTTGGATTTAATAAGTGCTTTCTTCTATACTAAATTAGTCTTTTTGAAATGCATTTTTTAAATATTTTTAGTGGTGGAAGATATAAAATAGAAATAATAAGTGAAATTAATCTAAAAATAAGAATGAATTAAAAATACTAAAAAGACAATATTATTTAATCTTTTTGTTTCTATTAGTTAAATCTAAGCTTAAAAAAGCATCAACTATTTTAGGTTCAAAATATTTGCCCGATTCCGAAATTAAATATTTCCTTATTTTACTCTTTGGCCATGCCGGTCTATACGGTCTCCCAGAACTTAGAGCATCCCAAACATCTACAATTGCAAAGATTCTTGCAGCGAATGGTATCTGTTCTCCTTTAAGCTCTCTCGGATAGCCTGACCCATCCCATTTTTCATGATGACAATAAGGAATGTCTATTGCAGGTTTTAAAAAAGAAATTGGTGAGAGTAGCTCAAATGCCAAAACGGTATGCCTTTTCATAATTGCCCATTCTTCCTTTGAGAGTGGTCCCGATTTGGATAAAATACTGTCTGGTACTCCAATTTTTCCAATATCATGAAGTAAAGAACCTCTACGGATATGAATTAAATCTGTGCCTTTAACACCCAGAACTTTTGCCAGCTTTCTTGATATACGTGTTACCCTTAAAGCATGACCCTCTGTCTCCTTATCACGTATATCAAGAGCTTTTGACCAGCCCTCAAGTGTCGTATCATAAGCTAATGAAAGCTCGAGATTTGTGTTTTGCAGCTCATTAAAAAGATTTGCATTTTCAATTGCAATAGCTGCCTGAGTAGCAAGCGCCTCCAAAAAACTGAACCATTCCTCAGGCAGGCTGATTACCATTGGTTTTCTATTAAAAATCTCCAATACTCCAAGGACATGACTCTTGGCAATAAGAGGTACTGCTAAATATCTGACAAATCTCTCTTTGGCAAGAGAAGGTGCCAGCTTTAGACTATTCTCTTCCTTGGAAAGATCTGGAATGTTGATTATAGTTCTTTCTTTCGCAGCACGGCCCGCAAAACCCTCCCCAATATGAAGGTTTGTATACTTAAGTGCAAAAGTATAAAAACCTACTCCATAAGAATACTCAAGCATCTGGGTGTTTGGATTGAACAATAATACATCTGCAGCATCAACTTTTAACTGTTTCAGCACGTTTTCAAGAAAAACATTAAGTGTAACACGTATATCAAGACTGGAAGTAATAGCCATATCTATATTTCTAAGAGCGTTAAGCTGGGAAAGCTGATTTTTAATTTTTAATTCGTCATTTTTTCTTTCAGTGTTATCCATAACCATGCCTGAAATAACATCACCTTCAAGCCTTGCACTTAAAATCACGTTCTTCAAATTGCCTTTTTTTGTAACCAGCTCTACCTCAAAATTTTTTATATTAGATTTTTTATGGAGATTTTCCAGTAAAAGTTTTCTGTCTTCCGGATTTTTATATCTATTTATAATATTGCCTGAAATCATCTCTTTTGATGATTTAAATTCCAGAATTTGTGCCAGTGCTTCGTTTACAAAAAGTATTTTCCCATCCTCATGTGTTTGGTATATTCCTATAAGAGAATTATCAACAAGGTTTCTATATTTCTCTTCTGATTTCTTAAATGCTTCCTCTGTTTTCTCATGTTCTTTTTTCTTTTCAATGCTATATAGAGCATAAGAAATATCACCTGCCAGTTCTTGAAATAAACTCTTTTCTTCCGGATCATAGGCCATACTCGATAGTACGTATGCTGATATCACACCGTATAATTTTCCTTTAAATTCCAGACGGCTTATAAAACTTTTACCATCCTTAGAAAAGCGGTTTGGAATACAATTTTGTTTTCCACCGATAATAGTTTCGCATAAAGCAAATGATTTCTCATGCTCCAGTATTTTTCCAACACAAGGAGGGTAGTGAGAAATCATTTGCTGATCTATATAAACACTATTCATTTCCTTACTTCCTGCTCCAGCAGCTGATATAAATTTTTTCTGCTCATCAAGTAATAATATCCAGGCAGATAGAAACCCGCGATTTTCGACCATTAAATCACAGTTTTTTTGTATTAAATGTTCACGGTTCTTTTCCTTTGTAATGAGCTTGTTAACATTCCTAAGTGCCAATAATGCTGTGTTTAAATACTTGATTCGCTGTTCAGTTGTCTTGCGCTCACTGATATCAATTGAAAGAATAAAAATACCATCAGGCACAGGTTCAACTCTAAGTTCAAACCAGCTTTTATTATTATCCGGATAAGTAAATTCGTTTTCAATAAGACATGGGTTTCGCTTTTCCATACAGATCTTTAGCTTGGAAAACATATCCGTATTTTCAATACCGGGATACATATCCATAATGGTATTGCCTAATAATTCTCCCTTTATTCTATGACCATGTTTTGCTGCAGCATCATTCAGGTAGAGATATTGCCAGTCAAAACCGATAACTTGACAACCTTCCATAAGAGAATCCATTATCTTGCTATAATTTATATCTTTCCTTCCTATAGAATTTATGACTTTTTGTTTATTTTTATCCATTTTAAAAATTCCTCTTCAAAAGAATCGTTATCTCACAAACGAAAATCATTTTTTCAGATATAATAAAACTGTTATCCATCACATTGTTTCTCTGTTTTTAATAATAATCTATTAATATATATCGGCAATATCGGCAATTTTTGTTAAACTATGTTAATTAGATTGATTATATTATACTACTATTAATTAAATTAATTATATTATATTACCATTAAATATATTAATTCCATTGTATATTTTGCAGCCCAATGTTTATTTTCTGGTTACTTGCAGGTTGTTTTTAAATATTTCTTGTAAGATTGTTTCTCTATGCTATGGTTTTGAGGAAGCGATCAAATCTATAAATTATTGCATATTTAAAACATCAACAGTCGGAAAAAATTGCAAACATTTCTACTAATGAATTTCTATCTAAAATATTATTTATAATAGAAGATAGAATTATTATGGAAAACCGGTGATCCGGTGAGAAATTTTTTATTTATTCTGTTCTTCTTGTTTAACCTCTACTGGTTTATCCTCTACCGGGGCTTCTTCTTTTATTACTTCAACTTTTACTTTTTTGGCGACAAACCCGGTTGCGGTATAATTTGTTTGCAGCACTTTAAGTCCTAAATTTTTTGAAGCGAAATCACTTGCAGTTTCCCTGATCTCTTTTGTTTTATCTGTAACATTTATACCTGTTGTAAGCTTTGAAAAAATGTTAATGATTATTCCATTCTGTTTGGGAACAATTCTTATCTGCGGGTCCACCACATCCTGAATGTTAGCAATGCTTTCTCTAATTTGCTCAGATAAAGTTTTAAGAGTAACCATGGTTTTGCCAGTTTGATCAGAAGAAATATTGGCTTGTGTTATTTTTTTTCTGTAAAATTCAAAGATAAGTATTATTAAGGCAATAACCAGGATTAAAAAAAGAATGGCAGCTAAAACATATGGATTCAGATTTGAAATATAGTTATTGATCCTATCCGATACCAGGGACCACTCAAACAGATGTGTAAAGACGTTGACCATACCGACGATAGAAAATATTATCAGGCACAACATGCCTATTACCATTATTACCCTATTGAATATATTCATCCTTATCACCTTTCCTTTTATTTTTTTTAATTATTAGAATGATTTAAAATTAATGTAAGATTTTCAAATCAATCTCTTCTAAATCTATCTCTATGACGATATCCGGCACCAGTATGGGATGAGATATCCAAAACTATTCCTATAGCTATAAGCACCCAATCAAAACCACTGATACCGGGAGACAAATACCAGCCTATCATAAAAAAAATCATAGTAAAAGGAGCAAAAAGAGCAAAAAGAAGCGGCCAGATCCAAGTATTGAACGCTGAGCTAAATAAAGCAGGATTTATTATCCACCATACAAGCAGTGCCAAGCGGGGACCAAAAAGTATAAAAACTGTAACGGCACAACACATATTATTTTTCCCTCATTAAAGAGAATAAATTGTTTAGGTGACAAACAGTTTATTATAAATCTATCATATAATAATCACTTTTAAATTGTCAAACATTTAGAAATGCATCTTCAACAAAACAATTTATCTAAATATCAAAATATCAAATTCCAAAAATATCTTCCGTTATTAGTATTTCTTATCTTTTATTATCTAAATAAAATTCTTTATTAATTTTCTCAGGAAAAGCTTTATAACATACCCAGCTAAAAACCACTGAAATAATTACAATAGCACTGACGAAACCCAGTAATAATAACATATTCATCTCTCTCATCCTGCCTTTCTTATATTCATTTTTCCTTTTTCTATGTTTTTACTACCGGACATTACTACTAATATATTATGTATTTGTGATATTTTATTTATTAAAAAGATTTTTGCTTTTTAAGTATAATCTTGCAGCATAATAATAGTAACAGTATTTTGGCTAGTTTTACCCTGGCAATTAGACCAGTTCTGGTTTTAAACACAGATTAATATGCCCTCATTTTAGGAGTGTTATAAAGAAGAATATATTTGAGCTATCTATATTTTGAGTTATTTATATTTTAAGCTATTTAAATATTTAAATTATTTATATATTGGAAATTTGGATATTTAAATTATTTGAATGTTTGAACCATTTGAATCCATCACAATGAATAATATCTTTAAGTTTTCGCTTGGGTACATTCAAGGTTCCGGTTTAGCAGTCTTTAGATTATATTTTACCATTCAATCCAAATATTTTTATGGGATTATCATAAAAAAACATCTTGCTTATCTCTTTTGCTTTATCCATGTCAAACAAATCTTCAGAAACCTTCTTTGACAATGCTTTGGCTATATTTTCCCTGGCAAGATACTGATGCCCAAGTACCCCGTCAACAAATAAATAATCTCCGCCAAAAGCACTTATTTTATTTAATGGTACCGTATCAATCAATTCAAGCAATACATTTACAGAGGCATTGGGAGATATTATATGGGCCCAGCACATATCAATATATACATTAGGAAAATTTTTAGCCAGCACAATTATTTCATTCTGATATGGATATCCAATATGGAAAAGATCAAACCTTACATCCGGGTATTCTATGAATAAGTTTGTCAGAAGTGTCGGATTGCTATTTGTAATCATATTGCCATTACCTTCCTGCAAACCTGTATGGATTTGTATTATTAAACTCTTTTTATTGGCAACATTTAAAATATGGTGCATCATGTAATCCTGGAAATTTTTACCCAAATAGATTGGCCTTCCACACCATTCGGGAAAATGTTCGGTTTTGAATATATTGTTAAATTCCCTTTCTGCATCAGATTTTTCCGCCTTTTCATATTTGAGAGTTCGTGTATATGCCAGAGCATTCTTCAGGCCTATGGCTCCAAGCTTATAGGCCTTGGAAATAATTGCATCAGATGCTTCAACATAATCATTAAAAGACATTATTTTTATACCTGAATCATTTTCCATCTTGATAATGGAATCCCAGGTTAATGGAGAGACAATATTTCCAATATTGTATACGGCCCTAAAAAAGTTTTGGTCACAGTATATGCTTTTCTCGTTTAAGACATCATATTCTTTATTCAATACACTTACGTCCAATAAGCTTATTTTTATCTTAGACTTGTCCTTAAGCACCTTTTTAAAATGTCCCGGAGCAAGGGATTCCAAGAACTTAGTATTTAGTTCTTCTATTGTAGATTTTGATATTCCGTCTATTCCATAGATTTCTTTTGCGGCAATCTCCAGGGACCTTCCATAACCGGTATATTTTGAGACTTCCCAGTACGGTTCTACCAGGTTCCATTTTTCTACAATTGGCAGCTTACTTTCAATTATTTTTTTATAATCATTTTTTGAAAGACCTGCAGAGATTAAATCGCAATTAAAATAATGTGAAAGATATTCTTTTAATACATCAGTATCTTTTTCCCTATCGGCCTCAAAAGATGGAAGATGATCATGAGTGTCTATTATTTCCAGTTTTTTTATATAATCAAAGATTTTGTCATATATTTTGTCCATTTGGTTTTACCTCCTTGTTTTTACCTCCTGAGCCATCTTCCTTTAACCAATTTTTTAATTTAATATTAACCTATTTTAATTTTCTTTTAATACCCTTTTTTTATAGTGCCTTAATACGGGTGGCAAGCAAAAGCAAAGCAGAAGATATAACTGCTATCCAGAAAGAAAATCCTGATATTACAGGAATCTTTAATACTCTAAAATTTAATAGTATTGCAAGAATTAATAAAATCAGTGATATCCACCAAACTACTCCTCCTACAGGATAAGATCTATGCCTAAATCTCATAACAGCCTCCTTTATTTTACTTAAAAAATTCTTATACTGTGACCGATTATTCCCCTTTCTTATGTCCTTCTTCTTTATGATGTTTTAATACAGTACGGGCAACAACTTCCTCTTCTCTTCCTTTATATCTTCCTTCTTTTTTTGCAGATTCTTTAATATGCTCATATTCCCTTTGTTCCTTCTCACTTACCCCTCGTAAATGTTTTTTGCCTGGCACTTCTTTCACCTCTTTCATTAGTAAATTCTCTGTTTATATTTTCATTTATTTTTTATATCTTTTTTCTTATGCTTAAAATACTCAATTTGTTGCAGACGTTTCTTTGCTTCTTCTTCGGTCTTATAAGTTCCCATATTCCTGCCGCTTTTTTCTGAAACTACCTGATATCCCTCTTTTACTTTTTTAATCATCTTTTTTTCACCTCATTTTATGGCTTCAATTAAATTTTTGCTTTTTTTTAATCAAGCAAAACATTTTAAATGTTAATATTAGTACATATCTATATTATATTTTGGTGCTTTATTTAATTGTCATAATCTTATAAGACCTATTATTAAGGCAACCACAAAAATCACTATGAATATGAAGAATGCTATTTTTGCCACCGAAAAAGCTACTCCTGCCGCTCCCCTGAAACCGAATATTGCTCCAACTATGGCAATAATTACCGCTACTAAAGCTATGGTCAGAAATATGTTCATTTTATGTTCCTTTCTGATAAGGGATAATAAAACTTATCAATAATATTTTTTATATTATGTTTATAAGGCTTAGAATATAAAGAGTTAAAAATACCAGAAAAAGCACTATAAAAATAGTAAATAAAAGCTTACCGGCGGTGTTTTCTTGTTCTTTTCTAAAACCAAAAATGGCTGAAACCAGCGCAATAACAAAAGATACAATTGTAATAATTAAAAATATCATTTCTGCATTAGCACTTATCCCCTTACTTGTCTGTTGATTACTCTTTTGTTCTGTTGTTGTTTGCTGAGCGGTTTCTGTAGTTTGCTGATTAGTCTGCTGAACTTGACCTGTCTCCAGCGTAATTCTTACTTTTTTCCGGAACATTTATTGTGCATTGTTGAGCCATAAGAAAAATTGATATGATAGACAGAATGCAAAGTATAACAAAGATTTTTTTCATCTTATACCTCCAAATTTAATTAGATAATAAATTTAAAATATTGTAAGTGACCTTAAATCCAAAATAAAATTATTGCTTTTATCAAATTTATTCGCACCCCCAGCTTAAGCTAATCGAATCCGTAGCCTGACCTGTGGAATTTTTTGCTTTTGCAGTAAGCGTATAAGTTGGTGAGTTTCTCGTTAAATTGATCTGAGTTTTAAGGCGACCCCATGCACCGCCGCTGTCATCTTTGCTAAATGTTACAATAGGTGCCGGATCACCCGTAACTATTGCCTTAATCCTATAATAGCAAATATCATCACCCGCAGAGTAGGTTGGCCCTTCATAGATTTCAAGTTTAATTGTCGGGGCACTGCCTGCTAAAGCTTCTTCTGTTACTGCTGTAGGTGTTGTGGGTGTCGCTTCAGTTGTAATTGTCTTTTCTTCATATTTTAATTTAACTTCAAATTTTACTTTATTTGAGCTTGATATAGTTTTATTGCTACTATCCACAAGATTTGCAGCTAAGATATATTCTCCTGGTTCCGGAGGATGCCAGTCATAACTATATGGGGGCAAGGTAAAAGTTTTTATTATGTCTTTATCATCGATTATCAGATTTAATTTATAATCGAGTTTCTCAATTGTTTTAGATTTAATCTCTATTGGGACAAATTCATTTTTATTTACAAAATCAAATATCTCTGCACCTGTTGGAGTGGCAACAAGTATTGGGTATGAAGTATTTTCCATATCCTGCGTTGCAGATCCGCCACCTGAAAAAAATGGTAATGGATATTTTGTCTTAAATTGGAAAACAAAAATAACTGCAAAAACCATTATTAAGGCAAGGATTATAAAAGGAAACCTGTCAGGAAAACTTGTGAATCTGTTATAGTATTTTTTTCTCATTTTTTTATTTTCTCAAATTAAGCTTTTTAACTATTTAAGCAAAGAGTCTTCCAGTTAAAAAAGATTTATTTTACTTTAAGTCTAATCTTGCAGCATAAAAATATTAACAGTATTTTGGCTAGTTTTATTCCTGGTAATTGGACCAGTTTTGGTCTTGAAGAAAAGACTCCGCCTATTTTGCCTGGGTATATGAATGCAGATTATACAAATTTAGAAATTAATAGGGCCCTAATCAAATAGGGCCCTATTAATTAAATATATTATTTTTTATTATTTTAAATTTTTTATGGCAGCGTATAAGAAGCAGGAATTGGTGATGAATTAGGTAAAATAAAACCATCTGCACCATATAAGTATTGTAAGGCACCAATATCAAGAGCAGAAGGATAGGTATCTGTTCCAATTTCAATATAATCATATGTTGGATACATAAGATCACCTGGATCATTGGAATGGCCAAGACCAAATGCATGACCTAGCTCATGTCTTAATATATTCCTAAAATCAACCTTATCAAGT
>JAMCQQ010000237.1 GCA_023379515.1 Actinomycetota bacterium | reverse complement strand
TTAGATCCATCCAATTCTCCATTGAAGCGGGAGTCTTATCGTTTTCTTTTAGATTATATAAAAGAGCTATATGAAAAGGGAAGCCGAACATAACAGAATCTCCCAAAATAGCCGCATTTGTATTATCCCTTTCGAAATAAAGTATTATGGGTTCTTTGCCGACGCCAGGAATATATGGAATAGATGACCAGATTTTATCAACTGTTTGTTGACTATGTGAGTTTAATAATTTATCAATAGATGTTCGAGTTGATGTTACATGTAGGATTAAAAATAATGATAGGAATAAAGCCAAATAGACTTGATTTTTAAATTTCTTACCTAAGCTTATTATAACTGCCAGTAGAATTGAAACACCTGCTGCTGATGTTGTTAGATATCTATGGGTACTATCAATAGGGGAAGCCGGGTTCCATAGCCAAGCCATAAAGAAAGAGAATAAAGTCCATGAAAATGATATAAAAAGTGCAGTAAGTATATTTTTTTGAGTTTGATATTTGAACATTAATAAAATCCATATAATAATTGCCAATCCTCCTACAACTGCCATAAGAATTAAATTTGATGAAGAGAAGGTGACAATATTCAACTTCCGGATAATAAAGACACTAAATACCCATATTATTGCAGCTATTAAGCATTTTTTTATGTCACCTTTATCGAATTTCTCAATATTTGTTTTGAATATAGCTAAAAAGATTAGAAAAAAAATAAGGGCAGGTAGAGCAACGGAAAATAACATATCACCTTTAGTACTTATTTGGATGCTTGGAAAGGCAAAATTAGGAATAAACATTCCACCTATAGTTACTATTGGGTAAAGAAGAAAATCAGAATGTCCTTCATTTAGCATTTTTTGAATTGTAGTGATACTTGAGCCTAGTCTGCTAAACCAATCTCCGCTATTTCCCAATGAATGCCCGGAAACACTGATAATAAGTAATATGGCGAAAACAAATCCAAGTCTAAGGAGGGAATGCTTAAAGCTATTAAATTTCTTATCTTTAATTAGCCAAAATGCTTCTAGAGATAAAATAAATAGCGGTACCCCAATCATTCTCTGTGACGCAGTGACATACGCAAGGTAAAAAAATATCCCGGAAAGCAGTAGAAGCTTTACCTTTTTAGTTTTCTGAAAGATTATGTAGAAATATAAAAAAATGTTGAAGAAGGCAATTGTAAGATATGTGGGCATAGTCAGCAACCAGCCTGTGCTATCAAATCCAGTTGTTGTAATTGAAAAAAATAGCATGGCAAAAAAGCTTGCTAATTTACTTCTGGTCAGATAGAAAACAATAGGATAAAGAGAGAAAGCAGCAATCAGGCGGAAAGCATAAGAAGTAATTTCATAATAAAATCCGTTAGCGCCAAAGTATCGGTATATTAGACCCATAATGATGTCCTGTGAACCGTAAGGAGTAAGATAGTAAGTAAATAAGTTCCATCCCTCTTTGGAAGGGAGGCTTACATGTACAACATATCTGAAAATAGCCAACCAATCATCACCATACAAACCAATACTAAAACTTGGGTATAGGACTATAAAACTGATAATTAATACTAATAAAAATTGCAGATAAACTAGTTTCATTTCATACTTAACGCTGGTTTTGCAAGAATTCCGTTAATTTTTTTCTGGCACTCTCTGTGATATTTATCAAATTATCTTTACCTTGAAGATGGAAGGCGTAAACGCTTGAAGGAGAGATTGGATTCAAGACACGGCCGCCAAAATGAGGTGCAAACGATTTTCCATCCAAGACTGCAGATTCTACATCTTTCCAGACAATCATTGAAACAGGGTTTTTATTCATCTCTGAAATATTATAAAGTATAGCCATATGGAACGGAAAACCAAAAGTGACAGTATCATTTAAGATAGCTCCATTAGTCGCATCACCTTCAAAATAAAATACTAATGGTTCTTTGCTCTTACCAATTTCTGAAATATAGGGCATTTGGGACCAAATTTTGTTACTGGTTTCAGCACTATGATTTTCTACAATTTTCTGGATATGCGTACGGGTATTGATTATATGTATAAGTATTAAGAAAAAAAATAATGATAATACGATTTTTTGATATTTTAGATTCTTTATCAAAGAGATGACCGTGGCGAGAAAAAGGCTTATTCCTACTGCTGATCCAATCAGATAACGATGATAAGTAACCAAAAGAAAAAATGGATCCCAGAGCCATGGTATAAAGAAAGCTGCGATAGACCAACTTAAAGATGCAAATATTGCTTGAGAAATTAATCTATCTTGATAAAATTTACGAAGCAAGTATATTCCTAATATTGTCATATAACCCCCGATAAAAAGTGAAATCAAGAATTTAGGGCCTGGGAAAGTTGTCTGATTAGTGAGGTAAACTACAGAAGAAATCAAACTCCAAAAGGCAGTAAAAACTAATATTGCCCGAGAAGAATAAGTTTTCTTGGATAATATTGAGCGCATGATGAATAATGATATGATGGCGAATATGCTGTAAACGAATAATATCAATAAAACTAACTGAGATTTTTTTAATACTATCGGGAAATGATCTATAGCCGTATCAGGGATGAACATACTGCCGAATGAAATAATTGGATAAAATAGGAAGTCAAACCGGTAATTTTCTAATTGCTTGACTATCTTTGATAGCGAATCTGTTGTTTGGTTTATTAGGAATATATTAGATGGAGGTTTTATGTTTCCTCCTTGGGAGGGAAAGAAGAAAGGGTTTCCGGTTATATTAATAAATATAAAAATTAAGAAAATGAAAGATAATCGTAAGGATACCTTTTTTAGAATTTTTTTGCCCCAATTTTGAATTACCCAAAAAAATTCAATTAAAAGAATAAATGGCAGTAGCCCGGTCATTCGAATGGGAACAATCACGAAAGTTAAAAAAAAGAATAATCCTGAATAAAATAGCTTTCTGCTCTCACCATTTTCTCGTGATCGAAGAAAATAATAAAGAAATAAATTAAATAATGAAAGACCTATATAAGAAGTGATATGAGAAATATATTCGGTAGTTTCCAGGCCGATGGTGGTAACAGAAAAAAAAAGCATAGCGAAGAATGCGGCTAATTTATTTTTAGTAAGATAAAAAGCAATAGGGTAAAGAGAAAAGGAAGCTAAAATTCTCATAATTAATGAGGTTAAATAGTAATATTCCGATTGGTAACCATAAATTGATCTTAAGAAACCCATTAAAATATCTTGTGATCCATACCGTGTGAGAAAATGTTTTAAATAATCTAAAGCATTTATAGTTTGAGAGGAGGGGAAAAAAGAATCGTATCTCCAAAAAACTAACCAATCGTCTCCATATAAAGATAAATTAAGAGTTGGGAAGAATACTACCAGTCCGACTAAAAAAACTATCAAAAATATTAGCCATAATTTCATTTAATATAAAAGCTACACTTTTTGTAATTCAAAAGCAATATGCGGTATGGTAGTATTTATCTTTGATTATGAATAATAGTGATAAGCTTGTTTCGGTAATCATTACTACAAAAAATGAAGCTGAAGTGATCGACAATTTAATTCAGTCATTAAAGAGACAAACCTATAAAGATTTAGAAATCATCTTGATTGATAATAATTCAAAAGATAATACAGTAAGAATTGCTAAAAAATTAGGGGTTAAAATATATAACTTTGGTCCGGAGAGAAGTGCGCAGAGAAATTTTGGAGCAAATAAAGCTAATGGAAAATTTCTTTTTTTTCTTGATGCCGATATGAAACTTTCACAGGCAGTAGTAGAGGAATGTGTGAAGATGTGTGTTTCCGATAAAAAAATAGGCGCTTTATTTGTGCCGGAGATATCAGTAGCTTCAAATTTCTGGGAGAAAGTAAAAGCATTCGAAAGATCTTTTTACAACGAAGAAGGCGATAATATAACTGATGCTGCAAGATTTTTTAGGAGAGAATCGTTTGAAAAAAGCGGAGGTTATGATGAAACTATCACTGGGCCGGAAGATTGGGAATTAACAGGGAGAATAAAAACATTTGGTTATAAAACGGGAAGAGTACGGTCTGTGATTCATCATTACGAGAGAATTAATTCATTGTTTAGTTTGGTTAAGAAAAAATTTTATTATGGTCTTCGTTCATATAGGTATTTATCTAAACAAGATGTTCCGGCTATTAGTCCGAAAACTATTTATTTCTTAAGGCCTGTATTCTATAAGCACTTTGATAAGATCATCGCACATCCGATATTGAGTATAGGCATGTTTATTATGTTAACGATGGAACTGTTTGCCGGTGGATCTGGATATCTAATCGGAAAGGCAAAGAAGCTTTGAGGATTTTACAGTTAACAGCTCATTTTAAACCTAATATTGGTGGAGTAGAAACCCATCTAACAGATTTAGTAAATATCTTAATAAAAAAGAACTGGGAGGTAACAGTTCTTACATATAATCCTTTGACTACCCAAGTGAAATCAAAGGTCTACGAGAAAGACCGGTCTTTAATAATAATCAGGTTGCCTTGGTTTTCAGGTTTATTTTATAGATTAATTAACTATCCGATATTGGAATTTCTTTATTTGCTACCGGGATTATTTTTTGCTGCCCCGATCCTTATGGTGATAAACAACCCTGATGTAATCCATGCTCATGGTCTTGTAGCCGGATTCGTTGGTGTGTTTTGGGGAAAAATATTTAGAAAAAAAGTGATTATTTCCACACATTGTATTTATAGTTTTCCTAAGAGTGGATTATATAGAGAATTTGTTACTTTTCTTTTTAAGAACGCTGATTCTTGCTTAGGCCTCTCGAAACAATCAGGAAATGAGATTAAATCTTTAGGAATAAATAAAAAACAGGTTAAAGTTTTTACTTATTGGGTTGATTTAGATAAATTTAAGAAAATTTTAGATGCCAAAAATAAATTGAAATGGAATCAAGATTTTGTTGTTCTATTTGTAGGAAGATTGGTGCACGAAAAGGGGATAGATGTATTATTGGAATCTGTTAAGAATTGGAATAAGAATATAAAGCTAAAAATAATCGGAACAGGACCTCTTGAGGCTAAAGTTAGAAAAGCTGTATCACAATTACAAAATGTGGATTTTATTGGAAAGATTGATTCAAATAACCTACCTATATATTATAGTGGGTCTGACTTGTTAATTGTTCCATCTATTTCAGAAGAAGGTTTTGGAAGAGTTATAATTGAAGCGTTGGCATGTGGCACACCAGTACTTGGAGCAAAAAGAGGAGCTATTCCGGAGGCCTTAGATGAAACAGTTGGTACGCTTATAGATATTAGCCCGGATGATATTAAACAGGAAGTGAACTATTTTTTTAAGTCAAAAGATAAATTAAAAATGCTTGCGAGAAATTGTCGGAATTTTGCAGAAAGGAGATATTCTGAA
>JAMCQQ010000236.1 GCA_023379515.1 Actinomycetota bacterium | reverse complement strand
TTATTTTAATCATTAAAAAATTATACCAGCCAGAACAGCGAATATCAAAAAATTCCCGTCAACAATATAAATATATGGGAAATTCAGAATTATAATTATTTGTGTTAATATCTTCCACAATCTGATATATTTTAAACTTGAAAAAAGAAAAATGTTTAAGTTTATATTTTACTTTTGAAGCTGTAAAATATATTTGAAAATTAAATAAAAATAAAAAACAAGTTAGGAAATTTTAAATAATATAATAGAGGTGGTAAATGAAAAAGAAATGGTTATTATTAATTGTGCTTCCGGTTATTATTATTTTTACTTTGCTTCCACTAAGTTTTTTAAATGCCGATCCTTCAGGAACTTCATTAGTGGTAACCAAGGACGCTACAGGGAGCAGCGAAGGTTATCTTACCTGGAGTATCGAAAAGTCTGTGGATAAAAATTCTATAAATCTCGCCGTAGGACAAGCTACTACCGTTAATTATACAGTAACAGTAGCACCAACCTATCATGAAACCGGCAGAGCTGTAAACGGGGATATTCACATCCAGAATGCTGGCAGTGAAGCTGCATCTGTTACCTATGTAAACGACATGATTGAGTACAAGATTGGTGATGGTCCCTGGACTGCACTAAAAACTGAGGTCATAAGTGGGCCTTTTACAATTCCGGCAAGCAGCTCTTCAGATGTTTCTTACGATGTTTCATTTACTCCTGTAGAAGGGGCAATGTCTTACAGAAATACTGCGCTTGTTGGTCTGGCAAACTATTCCATCCCCGGTGGTGGAACTGGTTTCCATGAATTCTCTTATACTACAGGTTTTTCTGTATCAGGCGGAACAGTTACTGCTGATGCTTTCGCAGATGTTTCTGACTCACTGAAAGGGTATCTTGGCGAAACCTGGGTAGGGGACGCCGGAACGTATACATATACATATAGCTGGCCGATTGGCCCTTATGCAACAACCGGAGATTATACTATAGATAATACTGCCACGGTAACTGGAACAGACACTCTTACGGCTGATACGAGCTCTATAAGTATCGCAGTTCATGTTGCAATTGCAAAAGCAGATGCACTAATAGATAGCGGGGTTCCGGGGAAAGGGTTGGATACTGCACCTGGGCAGCAAAAGCCCCATTTAATCCCAAATCTCAGGCATCTGAGCATGCTGGCATGAAAAAATAGACCTGTTCAACATATTTTCAGCTTATATAAATAAGACCTCATATTAACATGGGGTCTTATCATTTATGCAAGCTGAATAAAATATTTTTTAAGACATAAAAGATACAGATGTCTGGCCCGAAGCGCTTGTTTCAAGCATGGACCTGTCAGATATTCAATATTTAAGATTTTCCTTTTCCATCATTTCGAGTACTTCTTCATCAGTAACGTCATACCAGTTTAGATATACCTGAGCAACTGCCTTAAAATTATACGGTTTTTCAAGCGCATAAATTTCATCAGCTATTTCTTTTATTTCATTAAAAGTAGCTACTCCGGAAACAGGCACCGCAACAATTATTTTTTTGGCATTCTGATTGCGGCACATTTTAATGGAGACCTTCATTGTTGAACCCATGGCAAGACCATCATCAATTAGGATTACCTCACGGTTCCTAATACTTTTCAGAGGTCTTCCACCGCGCAGGACAGATATTCTTCTTTTTATCTCTTCTATTTGTTCTTTTTTAATGATTTCTATTTCATCTTTGGATACCCATAAGCTGGAGCCTTTATTTATATATACGCTTCCATCTTCTGCGATGGCGCCAAACCCAGCTTCGGGATTAGATGGAATTGGCAGCTTCCTGCTTATTAATATGTCAAAATCAGCTTTCAGATAACGGGCAACTTCCAAACCAACTTCCACTCCGCCTCTTGGAATGGCCAGAACTAAAACATTTTTATTTTTATATCCCGCTAAAACGGATGCCAGCTTCTTACCAGCGTCTTTTCGATCTTTAAACATATGCTTGTAAATATCGTATATTTTTATATTTAAGATTACCTAAGTAATTCATAACGGCGATTATTGCTTTCGGGTTATTGCTGCCAGGTTAATGTTGTTGGATTATGGTTACTAATTCATTGCCGCCAGTTTACTACTGCTAGATTAATGTTGCTGCATAGAATTTTGCTTGAGTTAAGCTTTTTTCAATAAATATCTATTTTTCAATATATATTTATTAATGTTATCAATGCTTTGCAGAATTGAGGCAAATCGTCAGGAGACCTGGAAGTCAGGATATTAGCATCTGTTACAGTAGCTTTATCAATAAATTCAGCACCGGCAAGTTTTAGAGGGGTTTTTATGCTGATGAATCCTGTAACTTTTTTTCCTTCAATGACCCCTGCTTCAACCAGCATGAGCGGACCATGGCAAATGGCCGCTATTATTTTACATTCTTTTGAAGCCTCTTTTACGATATCTACCATTGACTTCGTTCTTACCATTTTATCCGGTGCGTATCCGCCGGGTATTACTACTGCTGAAATATCATTAATGTTTAATTTCTCTGATGAAAAATCTGCTTTTAAAGCTAATCCATGCTTGCCTTCATAAACTCTGTCTTTTTCCGGACCAACAACACTCACCTCATAACCTTCTTCTTTTAATCTGTAGTATGGATAAATTGCCTCGACATCTTCAAATAAATCTTCAATTAAAATAATTACTTTCTTAGACATTTTTTACTCCTTTACTCTTTTAATTTCTCAAACTGAGTTTTTGGAGCTCCGCAATTTGGACATACCCAATCATCGGGAATATCCTCAAATCTGGTGCCTGGTTTAACACCATTATCGGGATCTCCAATTTCAGGGTCATAGATATAACCGCATACCTTACATTCCCATTTTTCCATATAGCTCCTTTTTACTTATTAGGATGATAAATTTTATTAATAATATTTATTGACCTAAAATTAAAACAAACAAGGTGAGCTGAAAGATAAATTAATATCATTTCATCAATATCTACCAGTTCTCCTTTTGTCTGTTTAGAAATTTAAATTATCAATAAATAAAGCAATTGCTTATTAAGAAATATTATTACAAATTATTTATTTTTGCGAATAATTTAATAGATTAATATTGGTAGATTAATATTGGAATCTAAGACAAATGTTTGAAAATTACTGTAAAAAACTCTCCTCCAGTATAATTAATTTTTTGTATAACATTTTTAAAGTAGTAAAATATATTTGAAGCATTTTTTATGAAAATATAAATTTTATTAAAAGTAAGGGAGGTTACAAATGTCAGTTGCAAAAGTCACTGAAATTAAAGTATCTTCACCCAAAAGCTTCGATGATGCAATACAGCAAGGCATAGCCCGGGCAAATAAAACATTAAAGAATGTCAAGTCCGCATGGATAAAAGATTTTGAAGTCATTGTAGATGCCCAAGGGAAAATTGCCGAATATCGTATTTTGATGAAGGTTACCTTTATTCTTACAGACTGAAATAATTAAGAGACATCTATACTTAAATATCTTTTATTAAAATAATCGCTTGAAAAAGAATGCATTATTTGATAATATGCATATGGGCATATATACGTCTGTATGTAAAAAAGGAGAATTATAATGAGTAAGAGAATGACAGTTGTATTCAAAAATGAAAATACTTATACACATTTAAAAGTCGAGGCAGCTAAAAGAAATATTAACGCGAGTGATATTGTTTCTGAAGCAGTTGTTGAATGGATTGAAAGTCAGGAAGATTTAGAGTTAGCACCACTTATAAAAAACAGTCAGGAAGAAGTAAAATCCAGGGGTTCTAAATCCTGGAAAGAATTAAAAGTAAACCTATAGTTTGTATCAATGAAAGAATATGATATTGAATTCTCACATGCTGCTGAAAGAGATCTTAAGGATT
>JAMCQQ010000235.1 GCA_023379515.1 Actinomycetota bacterium | reverse complement strand
ATTAATTATATCCGGCAGAATAAGTCCTATATAACTGGTTTTCTTTGTTCTCATACTCCTTGCGATCATACTTGGTCTGTAATTTAGCTCATCAGCAATTTTAAATATCTTTTCTCTGGTTTTTTTACCAACGAGTTCAGGTTTACTAAAAGCTCTTGAAACAGTCATATGAGAAATACCAAGCTTTTTAGCGATTTCATATATATTTGTCATAAATATCTTTTCCTCAATAAGTGATATAAAATTATTTTTTAAACTCTAAGAATTTATTAATTTCAAAAAAATTTTTAAAAACTCTTGACAATCAAAATTAATAGTAGTATGTTATCCATAACAATTTATCAATAACATTTATGGATAACATGCTCTTATCAATTTTAATTGGTTCTAAAAAAAATATCAATATTTAATTCTGTAATTTTTATAAATACATTTAAAATATCAATAAAAACTAATATAAAAACCAAGATTTATTATTAAAAATAAAAAATATTACAAATAAAAAACAGGAGTACAAATGTCTACTAATGAAATAAAGGTTGCAATTGCGGGAATTGGTTGTTGCACGTCTCACCTAGTACAGGGGGTATATAAATATTTTGATGTTGAAGATAATAAAAAATGGATTCCAGGGCTTATGCATCCAGTTTTAGGGGATTATAAGATAAGAGATATAAAATATGTAGCTGCTTTTGATATTGATAGAAGGAAAATTGGAAAAGATCTGTCAGAAGCAATATTTGAACAACCAAACAACATGACTAAGTTTTCCGAAGTTCCAAAACAAAATGTATCAGTAAAAATGGGTCCTATATTTGACGGGGCACCAGAGCATTTAAGAAAATTTTTTGATGTTGCAGATGATTGCAAACCATGTAATGTTGTAAAAGAACTTAAAGATTCTGGAGCTGAAATACTTGTAAATTTTATTCCAACCGGCTCTGATGAAGCAGCAAAGTTTTATGCAGATTGTGCAATTGAAGCAGGATGTGCCTTTATAAACTGTATGCCTGCTTTTTTATCAAGCGATCCAGTTTATGTAGAAAAGTTTAAAAATGCTAAAGTTCCATTGATTGGAGATGATATAAAATCCCAGATTGGTGCAACAATATTGCATAGAGTTTTAACACAACTTTGTGTTGACAGGGGAGTCAAAATAAACAAAACTTCACAACTAAACTTTGCGGGAAATACTGATTTTGTAAATCTTGTAAAAAGAGGAGAGTCAAAAGAATTTTCAAAAAAGGATTCTGTTGAAAGTTTGATTCCTTATGAAGCTGAGGTTTCAGTAGGTTTTGGATATATAGCTCTTCAAAGAGATACTAAAATCTGCCGATTATACTTTGACGCAGAAAATTTTGGAGAAAACCCAGTAAGGCTCTGGCTGGAGTGCTCAATTGAAGATTCTGCTAATGCTGCTGGATGTATTATTGATGCAATTAGATATGCAAAAATTGCGTTAAATAGAAAAATTGGTGGGCCACTTTATTCCGTTTCTTCTTATTTAATGAAGCACCCACCTAAGAAGTATCATGACGAAGAAGCAAAGATAAATTGTGAAAAAATGATAAATGGAGAAATTGACTGGTAAAAGGAGATCATAGTTATGTATGTTAAGGATATCGAAGTAGCTGTATTAGGCCATATATTAAATGAAAAAATTATATTTCCTGATAAAACAATATTTCCTGTTCTTGGCAGTCCAGCAGCTTACTCGTCAACCTGTATGGCTTCTCTTGGTATAAAGGTAGGTATAGTAACTAAAATTGGTAAAGATTATCCTGAAAAACTAATTGGGGTATTTAATGAGCTAAATATAGATAAAGAAGGAATTATAGTTGGGGAATATTCCAGTAATAACGAATTAATATATGATGAAAATGGTGATAAGGCATTAAAATTTTTAACAAAAGCCGAAGATATTAAATTTGAAGATATCCCAAAAAGTTTTTTAAGAGCAAAAATTTATTATATTTGCCCTATGGATTACGAGATTGATGCAAATACAATAAAAAATTTATCAAAATTTAAGAATATTATCGCAGTTGATTTAGGTGGATATGGAGGAGGAACTTCAGATACTCATCCTGTTAAAAAAGATGGATATGAGATTAAAGGATTGTGTAATTATTTTGACATTGTTAAGCTCTCTGCGGAAGATTGCTTCCATATTTTTGGGACTAGTGAAGAAAGAATAATAGCAAATAATTTACTAAATTGGGGAGTAAAAATATGTGTTATTACTTTAGGCCAGAAAGGTTCATTTCTTAAAACAAAGAATCTTGAAAAATATATTCCTCCTTTTCCTTCCGAGAAAGTTATTGACAGAACTGGAGCTGGAGATTGTTTCGGAGCAGGTTTTTTAGCTAGTTATTTAAAAAATGGGAACCCCATATTGTCAGCAATATATGGAACAGCGGTAACTTCATACATTATTGAACGAAGTGGTGGAGTTATAAAATCTAGAATGCCGTTAATAAAGGAAGCAGAAGATAGAGTTAATTTATTAAAGCTATTAATGAATTAATCAGAGAGGTTATTAAATGGAAAAAAATAAAAAAGTAGGAGTTGGTTTAATAGGTGCTGGCAGTATTGCCGAGATAGGACATTTTCCGTCGATTGCTCAGATACAGGAAGCGGAGCTTATTGCTATTTGTGATCCGATTGAAAAATACAGGGAAAATGCATTAAAAAAATGGAGTGCTAAGACAGCATATAAAGATTATCAGGAAATGCTGAAAAGAGAAGATATTGATATTGTAATAATTGCTTCTCCGAATATTTTTCATCACGAGCACGCCATATCTTGTGCACAAGCAGGAAAACATGTGATTATTGAAAAGCCATTTGCATGTACAAATTATGAAGGCTGGGACATAGTAAATAATGCTAAAAAATGCGGCACAAAAGTGATGGTGGGTTGTAATTACAGATTCTGGGAGCAGCATTTGATAGCCAAAGACTTACTCAGTAAGGGTATTATAGGTGATTTAAAAATGGGTAGTTCAAAATCACATGAATCATGGGATCTTTATCATGAAATGATTTCATTAACAAAATTCAGGACTGATGCAAAGTTGGCAGGTGCAGGAGCATTATTTGACCTTGGCTCTCATATGGTAGATTTACTCTTGTGGCTTATGGGGAAAGATGTAAAAAGAGTTTGTGGCATTGCAAAAAACATAACTAGACCCAAAGAATATACCTTACTAGATGATTGTGTTTATATACAAATAGAATTTTCAGATAACTCTTATGGAATTGTTGACTTAAACAGATTTTCTCCAGTAGTTACTCAGGGTTGTGAAATTCTTGGGACCAAAGGCACAATTTTAACAAGTTCTGAGTCACAAAATCCTTACCAGTCTGCTCCACTTGCAATATATACAGATGATGATTATGAATGGGAGGAACTTCCCGAAATAATTAGGGATTATAGGTATCCTCAAATTTTTTGGGCGACAGATAATGCTCCTGCACCTGCCAACT
>JAMCQQ010000234.1 GCA_023379515.1 Actinomycetota bacterium | reverse complement strand
CTTTTCCGAATACTCCAAACTCCTCTATGGGATTATTAGGACAAACAAGAAATCCAAAAGTATTAAAAGAACTCGATAAGATTGCTTATATTTGCAATGAAGCAAATTTTCCATTTGGGACAAGCCTTGGATGGTCTAAAGAAAATATATCAGATTGGATTAAAAGAGGAGCAAGTTGGATAGGTGTAGATACTGATATTGGGTTTATAATTGATAGCGGTATAAAAACCTTCGAAAATGTAAAAAATATGTACGATGAAATAAAAAAAGGCATTTTCTGATATTGGAGACTGTAAGAGCAAAGCCTACTTTTGAATTTATATTTTTTCTGACAACAATATTAAACTATCATCTTCAGTGAATTCAAAAAGACTGGATTTATCAGGATTGATATATATTCCAAAATTTTTTTCTTCAAAATTTTCTTCGGCAGCTATTCTAAAACCTATTGCAAGATCATTTTTTCGACCGGCTGCTTCTAAAATAGTATAGAAATTTACAGGTTCGCCAATTTTAATGTAATCTTTTATTTTCTTTTGATATATTTCTGAACCTGATTCGTTAAGCAGATCTTCAAATACGGGATCTAATTGTTCATTTTCTGAAATCTGTGCAAGAAGCAGGCTTGTAAGTTTTTCACTGACAATAAAATCATTGACTTTTGCAACTTTTGCAAGCGCTCTGTTATTGATATCAAGCATCTCACTTGTTAAGGAGAAATTTAGATTATTTTTCTCAGCAATATCCCTTAAATGAATAAGTGTCATTAATGTTATGCTGTCTGCTTCCTGAATATCTTTATTTGTGTATGCAAGAACTACAATATGATTAAAATGTTCTTTAGCAAGTTTAGTGAGCAGATTATGGTCGTTTATATCGTCCTGGATAAACCTAACTTTTATATCTTCAATGCTAATGAAATCTTGATTTTCTAAAGAAATAGCTTTTCCGAATT
The DNA here is from genome assembly GCA_023379515.1 of Actinomycetota bacterium. Next base: position 4,955 of record JAMCQQ010000234.1, on the reverse strand, counting down.
CTCCAAACTCTTCAATGGGATTAGTTTCAACTACAACAGTAATTTCTGTGTCAGGTGCAACATAATTTTTTAATTCATTAATTATTATTTTGGCTCTTTCATTCCATCCCAGAATTAGTATTTTCTCTTTTTTTGTTTCATTTTTTTCTGATATATGGATTACATTTTCATTGATTTTATAATCTTTTAATCCTGATAAAATGATTGTATCATCATCAGCACTAATGGCAACAATGCTGTCATTTTCACCAATAATCGTGTCGGCTGGAGGATTGAGCTTAACATTTTTACCATCACTTATTCCAATTATTGCAGAATCTTCAAACATAAAAAGTGCTTCTTTAAAAGATTTGCCGGTGAGCTCTTTAAGACTGCGGATATAAATCTCATCGCCTTTAAAATTTAATAGTTCATTATAAACAAGTGAAAGTCCCGGTTGATAACATGTTTGAGCGATAAGCCTTGCAATAAAATTTATATTTAAAATAAATTTTGCCTGTCCTGCACCTGCAATTTTTCCTGAATTTAGATTTTTACTTTCATTGAGCATTGCTACTATGTTATAGGGTTTCTCGCGGATTGTTTCCTTACTGTTATTTATTGCAAGTATTGTTTTCAATACCTTGGAATCTGTATCTTCAATGATTATTATAGATTTTGATTCTGGAAGGTTCACGATTTTAAGATCGTTTAAATCTATAGGATTTCCCTGTCTACAAATAATTTTCATATTCCTGTTTAATTTTATTCTTTCCCTTATGGCATCTTCCATTTCCACCTTGTCTTTGTTTCCCATTATAACTATTTTACATTTTTTCTGATTCTTACTTGCTTCCATAAGAGCTCTAATTATTGTAAACACTATTTCAGACCAACCAAGTATTATTGTATGATTTACTTCTTGTACTTTTGATCTGCCTTTTCTTAAAGACCATATTTTTTGCTGAATACCTGTAGTAAGTAAGCTTATCAGGAGACTTGTAATAAATATGCTTACAAGTGTAATTAACAAAGAAAGTAAGAAATTTAATTGACTAACTCCTGCATCGTCAAATGTTCCAGTATTTAGAGTTTTGAAAATATTTAACCAGAATAATTCGATAATGCTCTTGTCAGGGATTAGATTTATCAGCCATAAGATAATTGTGAAAATAACAATAAAAGCAATGAAAATAATTGCAAGAAATCCAATAAGCGAAAGAGTGCCCTTTGACATTAAATTATCAAAGTTATATCTGAGTTTTTCTTTAAAAGATTTTTTTGCCATAGGGAAAATTATTACAAATTATATTTAATTTTACTATTAAGATGTTTTAGAAACTTTAACTATAAAAATTAATTACAAATTCCACTAATTTAAATATCTACAACCTTTCCCATAAAAAGAATACTGGCACTCCTGTCATCTGAAATCATAAAGAAAAATGGTCTATTTACAATGAACTTAATCATTTCCATTGACATAATTGCTTTTTGTACCGCCACCCCAGTTACTGCTACTGCCTCTGGGATAGAAAAATCCAGTTCATTTACCTCGCAATCAAAATATTTCTTATTTCTTTCAATAAAGTCTCCCCTGGCCTTAAATCCTGATCTGTACCAGATGGAATTGGCAATGATTAGATCAATATCACTATCAGCATTTTTTATGCTTAACATCAGATCATAAAAACCCCGATTTAACTCTTCAATGTCAAGATTCTTAAACTGCAAAGCTTCTGCCATATTCAGACTGGTCTTTCCCACTGCCCCGTTATAGGTTATGGCAAGGGCTAAAATTATGGAGAGGGGGGATATAAAAATATTTTTATCCTTATCTTCCAAAAGCAGTTCTCTAAAGAGATTAAAACTAAACTGGGTATTAGCACCAACCGGACTATGGCCCATTGAAGCTGCAATCTCATCAGATTCTTCACCGGATATCTTTTTCTTTTCGCTGGGGATATCTTGATTATTCAGCTTTTTAGAATGAAGGTGATCATCATCAAAACTCGGTATTCAGCAATTTGTCCTTTATCATCGATAATAACTTCAAAATCTTTAATCCATGCGGACTTGACGTTCTCGAGGGTTTCATTTGCACGGTTAATCCCCTCCCGTATTGCATCATCAAAGCTCTTGGGTGAAGATACTTTAATTTCTGTGATTTTTGCGACTGTCATTCGCAACCTCCTCTTTATTAATCGAAATTAATCTTTCCGTGAATGCAATATTCAGCATAGACCTAATTGCCTTTTGTATCAACAAACCCAGATAAAAAGTCTACTCGTTTCCAATTCTCGCTATGACTGAGATATAATTGAGTCCAAAACCAGATACCTGATAGATTCTATAAAAAATTCTGACTCGCTTGAAGAAGTTATTGAAAAATTAAAATCAAAATAAAACAATGCAAGAAATTAAAAGTAAAAAGAATATCTGCAGGAATGAAAACTCCCTGTGGCTGGCAACTTCAGAAGACACAAACTATCCTGCCCTATCAGGTAAGGATAATATAACTGTTGATGCTGCTGTTATCGGTGGAGGCATAGCTGGTATTTCAACCGCCTTATTTTTGAAACAATCCGGTTTAAAAGTAGCCCTTATCGAAGCAAATAAGATTGCAAAAGGAGTTTCTGGATATACATCAGGTAAAATTACTTCACAGCATAGTCTGATTTATAAATACCTCATAGATAAAATTGGATTTGATTTGGCAAAACAATATGCAGATTCCAATCAGGCAGCCGTAGAGAAAATAGCTGACCTTATAGAAAAATATAAAATTGAATGTGATTTTATTAGAAAAACAGCTTACACCTATGCTGAAACTGATGAAACTCTGCAAGAATTAGCAGATGAAGTCCAGGCAGCAAAGAGCCTGGGCCTGCCTGCAAATTTTACTGAAATAATACCGCTACCGATTCCTTCAAAAGGGGCTCTCGGCTTTTCAAACCAGGGCCAGTTCCACCCCCGTAAATATTTGTTAAAGCTTGCCTCAATGATTCCCGGAGACGGAAATTTTTTATTTGAAAACACAAGGGCAATAGGGTTAAAAGAAGGGAAGCAGTGCACGGTTTACACAGACAGGGGAAACATTTATGCAAAAGACGCCGTAATTGCCACTCACTTCCCATTTTATGATAAGCCTGGCCAGTATTATAAAAGAATGGAAGCCGGCATGATTTACTCGTTTGCAATGAAATTAAAGAACAGGTTCCCTGACGGAATATTCATAAGTGCAGAAAAAGATATTTATTCATTCCGTTCCCAGCCTTATGAATCAGGTGAGCTTATTATAGGAGGCGGTCAAGAACATGTAACCGGGAAAGTTGAGGATACAATGGTAAGGTTTGTAAAACTATATGATTATGTAAAACAATTTTTTGATATAGAATATATTGAATTCTGCTGGTCCTCACAGGATAACAATACCGTTGATAAGGTCCCATATATTGGCAGATATCTCCCCGGCTCAAAACACATTTATATAGCAACTGGATTCAACGGCTGGGGTATGACACACGGCACCATTTCCGGGATGATTATCAGTGATTTGATATTGGGTATTAAAAATCCCTGGTTAGATATATATGACCCGTCAAGATTCAAACTTGAGAAAAAGTTAAAAAGCCGTATCTTTGTAAAAAACGAAGAGCTTCAAAATAAAAATGAAATTGAAATAGGCAAAATTGAAAATCCCTCCTTATATCTTAATGGTTTAAAAGATGAAGAAGGCAGTATTATGGAAATAAATGGTAAAAAGGTAGCAGTCTACAAAGATATAAATGGTACCGGTTATTTTCTGAATCCGTTGTGTCCGCACATGGACTGCATTGTAAGATGGAATAATGCCGAAAAATCCTGGGATTGCCCCTGCCACGGATCCCGTTTCAATTTTGATGGTAAAGTCTTAAACAGTCCGGCATTTGAAAATTTAAAAACAATAATGGTTTTTACAATTTAAGATAGCCATATAAACATCATCTGATATTATAAATCCTATATAAGCTATTTATGCATTTTTCCAAATCTATACCATGACCAAGAACACCATTCCAAAGATCTCCGAATTTCTCAAGTCTATTAAAAATATTTTTTATAGTAAAATTTGAAGGATTTAAATTATTGTTTAGCTCATTCCAGCGCAAAGGTGTTGAAACAGGGGCAAGCTCTCTGGGTCTTACGGAATAAGGGGTAACCATAGTCTGGCCAATTCTGTTCTGGTAGCAATCAATATAAACTTTCTGGCGCCTTTTATCGGGAGCACGTTCAAGACTTGTAAGCTCAGGTATATTTTCATTTACAATAGTTGCCAGAATCTTAGTAAAATCAAGAGTCTGTTCATATGAATATTTTGCCTCCAGGGGTAAATAAATGTGTATGCCTGTTGCGCCGGATGTCTTGCAAAAGCCAACTATTCCTATTTTATCTAAAAAATGCTTTACATTTAGGGCAACTTTAACTACATCTGAAAAAGAAACATTTAGGGGATCCAGGTCCAGTACAGCGTAATCAGGATTATCCAGTTTACCAATCCTTGAATTCCACGGATTCATTTCTATGCAACCCAGATTAACCATGTAAAGCAGGGAATCAATTCCGCTGCATACAAGATAATTGATATCTTTATTTTTTGACTCAGAAAATATTTTTTCAGTTTTAAGCCAACCAGGAAGTTCGTGTTCTATATCTTTTTGGAAGAAACATTCCCCATTAATTCCATCGGGGCAGCGGTTTAACGACTGAGGTCTTTCGTCTAAATAGGGTAAAATAAAATCCGCAATATTTTTATAGTAATCCGCAAGATCTTTCTTGGTAAAACCTTCTTGAGGCCAAAATATTTTATTGGGGTTAGTAATTTCAACTTTTATGGCATTCGAAATAGTAATAGGCTCTGGTTTTTCTTGAAAAACAGAACTGGCAGGCTTGTCATCCCTAAGTCCTAAAAATACGGGCTGTCTCATTAGATTTTC
>JAMCQQ010000233.1 GCA_023379515.1 Actinomycetota bacterium | reverse complement strand
TCGCACTTTTATTTCCCAATGCCGGTGCTGTTGAAAAAAAAGATTACCTGGCTTTCATAAAAGAAGCAGGATTTCATGACGTTAAAATAATTGCCCAAAACACCATACCCATTAACAGCATGGTAAATAACCCGGCCGTAAAGGCGATAATGAAGAATTTAAAAATGCCACAGGAGCAATTTCAAAAACTTGCTACTTCAATCGCAAGCGTAAGAGTCTTCGGTATCAAACCAGATTAATTTTCTTAATCTTTTTTCACTTACTCGGTTAATATTTTACTAATTAAGTTTTTCCGTAAACCAAGTTTTTATTTCATCCATGCTTTTAGTATTTTTAATCGACCAGCCCTGATCGGGCGGAGGGTCAAGAATAACAAATCCCCTAACTTTCCCCTGCCCTTCCTGAAAAATAATCCTATGAATCATTGCTTTTCCCTGATCGCTAAATTTAATTGTTCCTCCCCAAACACCTACTTCGGTCAGAAAAACTGTTTCTATGCCATCTCTTTTTGCCCAGGCCAAAGCCCCGTCAATAATTCCCCTAGCCGTTGACGGAAAATCGGCTAAGCTTTGATTCTCGTCTCCGCCGTGTGCCGTGAAGTCAATACCTAATATGTCATATCCTTTAAAAGTAATTTCATTTCCGGCGTTGTCACCCCTTCCAACTTTCCACAGGGTTTTACCTGTATAATTACTCTTTATTACAGGTAATATGTTTTGAGCCCACGCGGATACAACACCGTTTCCTAATTTCATATCCGGTTCGTTCATGGGAGAAAATATTTCAACGTGATATTTTTCTGCGAGTTTTGCCAGATCAGCGAGTAAAATATCGTATTTATCCAAAAACCCAGGGGTTGAGGCTGCTTCTCTGGGAATTGGTTTGGGCTCGCCTCCTCCCAAATCTAAACTCTCAGAAAAACCGAGCTCCGGGGAAATAAAAACCCGGATTTCCTCCGAATGATATTTATTAACTATCTGACTTAGCCTTTTTTCCATAAATTCCATCGGAAAATAATTAATCTCTCCCTTGGAATTTATTACTATTTTCGGAGCGATACCGATAATATTAACGTTCATTTCTTTTAACAACTCCGTGTTATTCATCGGCTGACAACCATCATTCATAAAAGAACACGGCATCCAAAAACCTTTGTAAGTAGAAACTTCACCTTTCGGAGCATCAACCGGGGGCAAAAGCTTGTTTGTTTTTTGAAACCATAGGTTATAGACACCAAAAAATCTTTCTGGGTTGAAAAGAAAAAAACCGAAGCCTACCCCAAAAATTACAAGAATAATCAAAAGCAAAATTTTATACTTTTTAAAAAAATTCACTTTGATATTAGTTAAACATTTTAAGGAAAACTTTGCAACTCGATTAGGAATTATATTCTTTGGTATAATTATACTCTCATGAAAATTTCTATTGTCGTTCATCCTAATTCTAAAAAAGCGCGGATCGAAAAAGATTTACTCGACACGCTCCACGTTTACGTAAACCAACCGCCACTCGAAGGCAAAGCAAATAAGGCGGCTATCGAATCATTGGCCAAGCATTTTAACGCGAAAAAAGGAAATATATTTCTTCTGTCTGGAATAAAATCGAAAAACAAAATTTTCGAGATTGGAAAGAATTAAATAATTAGCAGATTCTGTGACCCTTACCACGTAACGCTTAACTTTATTTTGTCATCTAAATCTATTAGTAAGAAAGTGTTTTTAAAAAGCAATAGGATTTTATTTTAAAAATTAGTTAAAAACATTAGCAGAATAAATAAGATGAATTATTACAGAAACTGCAATAATTCCCCATATTATATTTACTACAAATGGCTGGTAAGCTTTTTTATAGTGACACAATGTGCCCAAACCAATCGCTCCTGATAAATTTAAAATCTGATACCAGTAATCATGTGCTGTTAAAATTCCGTAACTTACCATAATATAAGCACCAAGTGTTGCCGGTAAGGGTCACAGAATCTGCTAATTATTTAATTCTTTTTTCTTCATATCTGACTTCCTATGGCTTTACTTAACAAACTCACTCCGAGAATCAAGAATAATACAAAAAGAATCGCAGAACTGTTATAAATAAACCAAGTCTTAGCATCTTTTAATTTTTTTTCTAGCCTTTTCCCAAAAAGAATAAACGCAAAAACAGGAACAATAATTGTTAAACTCGCGATAATAGAATAAATAACTATTGCTATTATTGTCTCTGTTAACGATGCTGAAGAGCGGCTAATAATTACTCCTGTTGAAATATCTAAAACAGTATTTTTAGAATTAATCGTGATCAATAAAAACGCAATTAAGAATGAATTTAAAGGCGAAATAGATTCTATCGCTTGCATCCATTTTGGAGTTTTCGGTGATTCCCCCGTTTTTGGACGACTTTTCCATTCTCTAATGGCGAGGTAAAGAAGAAAAACACCCAGGATTCCATCGACAATTACCGCTGTCGTGTTTTTACTCCCGCTACCTATCTGACTATATATCGTTGAAAAAATAGTCACATTTACAATAATCCCCAAAAACCAACCAAGCAGAAAAGAAATACTGTTTGCTTTTGCTTTACTACTTAAAAGAATAAGGATAAGCGCGGCTATTGGCATCGGACTAAGCGCAACAGCAACCGCATTGGGAAATAAAAGTGCGATAAAATGCTCCATGTCTATATTTATTAAGAAGTATTTTAAGACGTAAGTCAATCACAAGCTGAGAATGTTATGGTTTATTACAATACTCCTTGTTTTTTATTTTTCCGTTTTGTAGAATTATTATATGTGTACCAATCTTCGCATAAAATCAAAAAGCAATGATGTTGTAATCGGCAGAACAATGGATCTATATTTTGATTTAAAATCCCAACTTACTTTTTTCCCACAAAGTACGTCTTTTACAAGCAGAGCTCCTGAAGGAAAAAATGGTTTGACCTGGCAGGGAAAATATGCCTTTTTAGGACTTAACTCATTGGGCGCAGACAATGTTTCTGATGGAATAAATGAATGCGGATTATACTTTGGCGCACTTTATCTTCCCGGTTTTACAAAATGTCAAAAACCTTCTCCCGAACAATATAACGAAACTATCGGAAATATTGATGTTGGAATATATTTATTGAGTAGCGCTCAAACGGTTTCGGAGGCAAAAGAGATTATCCAAAAGGTATTTGTCTGGGAGGAAGTCGTACCGCAGATGAACATGTCTTTGCCACTCCATTTCAGTATTCAAGATAAAAATGGCAATGCAGCCGTTTTTGAATACATCGACGGTAATTTGAAAATCTATGATAATCCACTCGGCGTTCTCACAAACGCCCCTCCGTTTGACTGGCATCTTATAAATTTGAGAAATTATATTAAACTCTCCCCAAATGACGCGTCTAGTAAGATTCTCGATGGTATTAATTTTTCGCAACTCGGTGAGGGTACGGGAATGCTCGGCTTGCCGGGTGATTTTACACCTACTTCGCGCTTCATCAGAGCAATTGTTCTTACTCAATCTGTGTTTCCGCAGCCCGAAGACGTATCTTCAACGATCATCACTATACTTCATGTTATCAACGACTTTGATCTCGTATCGGGAGTCGAAAGAAACACAGAGGGAGGAAAAATTATCTGCGATTACACCCAATGGACAACTATTTCGGATCTCGCTAATCTTCGATATTATGTCCGCATGCACGATAATCCCGGTTTTATACGCGTAGGCTTCGATGATTTTGATTTAAAAAAACCGGGAATAATAAAGATGGACCCTAATCGAACAGATTGGTTTGCTGATATAAAACCTCGTTAACTACAAACAGACTTATATCAATTTTACTAACAACGGATAAATTATTTTCGGAGATAGAAAGACATCGTCGTGAGGATCGCTCCGCTTACTATCCAAAGTATACCGATAACAACCGGAAGCGCTATTATCGAACTTAACGGATTGAAGAGTAAAAGTAGACAGATTATCCAAAGCACGGCTCCCAATAATACCTCGCCAAAACTTCCGCCTCTAAATCCACTGACGAGGGAGATCGTTCCCTGAATAATGCCGACAAACGCGATCAAAACAACCAAGAATTCTAGTATTATAAAGCTTGAAAAGATCGGATAGCGGAGAACTATAATACCGGAAACGATTCCTAAAATTCCTCCAAGCATTACCCAACCCCAATTTCTTTCTTTACCAATTAGAACCCGGATAATCATAATGATTCCTCTAATCAACCAGTAAACACCGAGAAGCTGGACTAGAAGAAAAACTGTGATGTCGGTAGAAAAAAGGAGGAGGAGTCCTAAAATTAATTGAAAAACGCCTTCGAGTAAAAAAATCCACCAGTCAGAAGATTTTTTGGACAGGTTTTTTGCCATATATAATAATAAAACATTAATAGAATTACTTTGTCAAGTACCTTTTTATAAACCGGTTGTTTGGTAGAAATTTTGAAGCTAAGGCGATAATTAAACCGGAAATACTAATTTCGATCGACAGTTTTTTAAGAGAATCTGTCAATATCTGATATAACGCCCCTGCAGCTTTAGCGTCGATCTCTCCTGTCATTTTCACAAAATAACTTTCTCCGATTTGAATTATAAAAAATAGAATCGCTGAAAAAACTAATATCCCGATACCAACCCAAAACAGAAACTGTAGACGTTTCAGAGAAGAAAAAATTGCGCCGATGATTAATAAAACCCCTATTACAGGCAAAGCGATCCCGAGAACAGAAATAAAATTAAGAATGCTTTTAAAATAGGCTAATTTCCCCGATTTAAAAAGAGTCACTTGCGGTTCGATCGAAATATTGTTAAAAATTGTGACCCCTTTATTATTAAGGGTTTTTTGAAGCCTGCTAACAGCATCTGAGAAATCCAAAACTACTTCTCCTTGATTATTAACGTTCAAATCCCCCCGGCCGGTTAGAATATTAATAATTTTAGGGTGAACAGTCTTTAACACTTTCGTCCAAACATTATTAAAAGCGTTTGACGTCAAAATAACCCTGCTTTCCTCTGCGACAAAGCCTTTAAGTTCCAACGTTAATACCGGGGCTAAAAATTTAGCCTTATCGGGAAGAGCTTCTCTGATTTTTCCTTCAGCGTCGATATTCTGAAAAAAATTTTTACTTAAATTATTAGACAAAGATCCTATAATGTAGACATTTTTACTGATCGGGCTTAAAGTTTTGACAAATTGATCGGTATTTAAAATCGTAAATCTTAACCAGAAAAAAATTACCGATACCGGAACCATCAATAAAGCGATAACGAGCAAAACCCAAGCCAACGCGGATCTTAAAAACCAAATATCAACTTTTAAATAATGACGACTAAACACAATCTATATTTTAGTGTAATAAATTACAAGAAAAAAACAAGTCCCCGTTCTAAAAAGATTATTGCCAAAAGAATAAACATTACTGCGATTATATATTTACAATATTTAAACAGAAAGCGATTTATTCTTGCTAAGATTCTGGTCGCAACAACAGGAAAAATAATATATAAAACTATCGGAAAAGATATGGGAAGAGTAAAAAATAATAAATTCAGACAAAGAAAAAAAGTTTTTACTGTTAAAGATAATCCTGCTATACCAACTTCTTTGGCTGCGGTAAGATTTAAAAAAAGCGCGTCAAAATTTGTCGCGTTTACGATTATTCCGATACCAAACCATTTTAATATTTTTCTGCCTTGTTGATAATCTTGAATATGAACTTTTCTTTCTTTTGAAAGAAGAGATTTTATCGCGAAAAAAATAAAGAATACACCGATTATTAAATCTGCTATTGAAGAGATATTGCTCTGCTTTCCTCCTGCCAAAGTTTTTTGACCGAGATTAAAACCGATCGATGTAATTATAATACCGACGATCAAAGATCCGATAAAAAATGCCGTGAGTTTTGCTTTTCTATGGGATTCGTCGGAAAGAAGGACAATCGTTATGGCAAAAATTAAAGGACTGAGGGTAGATGCGATATCGAGAGGAAGAATTGAACTTAAGGTTTCAAACATAGTGATAATTAAAAATATTATATCAAACGCTTTACTTATTAATTTTCCAGATGTTCTTGACTTTTTCCTATACTAGTTTAGTATAAATATATGGGCCAGGTAATTCAAAATCAAAACAATCAAAGTACTCCAAGTTTACCTCCTCAAGGCATCGAAAATCCACCCTCTCAAGAAAAAATTGCATTTCTAAAATCAAAATTGTTTATATATATCGCCGCAGGAATCGGAGCACTGATCGTTTTATTTATTTTGCTTTTTTTCCTGACCGGTAAATCCCGCGCCGCGACGATCGCGGGAGTCATTAACTACACTGCATTAAAACCCGACCCGGGAGACAGAGGGCAGGTACAAATAAAATACCGCAAATATAAAAGTACGGGAGATTATATTATTGTATACGCGTCTGGTTTGGCGGAAAAATCTCCATGGGCGTGGAATGACGCTGTTTCTGGACAGCCGTATGAGATGATCGCAAGTTTACAAGTCGACGGAAAATTGGTTACAACATCAGAACCGCTTATCGTTACCGCGCCTGCCGCGAATCAAGAGCTAAATCTACACGTGACCTGGCACGATTTACCTGAATCTGTCGTTATAGAACAAACAACTTATATTAAGGGCACTGTTACGATAAACGGATATATCCCTCCACAAAACACGCTTTTTATTCAGGCAAGATTACCGACCGATCAGGATTTTCAAACAGTCGTAACGACAACAAATGCCGGCCAAAAAAACGGATGGAAATGGGACAAAACAGTACCGTTAAAAGATTATATGATCAAAGCGGTTTTGATGCAGGGAGTAATCACACTCGCGACAAGTGAGACTGTGACTGCGGCCGGAGGAGATAGTAAAATCGATTTTATCCTCAATTCTACAGCCGTTCCGCCCGCTAATCCTCCTGTATCTCCCTCTCCTAATAATCCTACTCCTGTTCCCCAACAAACAACAGGAAACATTACTGGAACAGTATTTATTAACGGACCGGAACAGGAAAATACGAGCTTGCTTATGTTATGGAGGTTGCCCGGAAACCAAAATTATAATGTTATTACCCGTATTAATAACCCTTCACACAATGGCCAACCATGGAGCTGGAATAATTTAACAGTCGGAAAACAGTACGAAATAACAGGAGTTTTGCAAGTTAATCAACAAAATACTGCATCGACACAATCCCAAATTATTACAGTCCCCGCCCAAAATATTAATTTTACTCTTAATACCGGCGTATTTATTCCCACTCCGAGCGGAAATGTTATTGTAAACGCATGTAATAGTCTTGGAAACAACCAATATAACGCGGTTATTTCGTTTCCCAGACAATCAACGGCGGGTAATTATTGGATTCAGGTCGGAAGAAGCGCGGCGACTGCAGATATGTATAATAGTAAAATTCAGGCGAACAACCCCCAAATAACGGTGCAAATCGATGGCAACAGATCGTATTACGCGCAATACGCGTATTCACTCTGCATGAATTGCAGTGATGATTCTAATTTTTCAAATTTTTCTCAGTCAACACCTTTTTCCTGTGGAGGCGGACCTGCGTACACAGGATATGTATGCAACACATCATCTTATACGTGTGAACTTACGACACAAAATAATCCTCCTTATCCTTTTAATAACACGGGGCTCACCCAATGTCAGCAGAATTGTCGTCCCGCGCCTACTTCAACTCCCCAACCAACGCCGACTGCCACGCCCTTACCGACAGCTGCTCCGACTCCGACACCAAAAATTGCTTACTGCAACCAGACTTGCGGCAGCAACGGATATGAATGTGATGGAAATTTAACTTGTGTATCCGGAGAAGGTTTAGGGTCTAGCGTGTGTCGTAACCCCGATTGTACATCAGAAAAAAGCTGTAATTGTTTGCCCCAATAATTTTTTTAAAAATTTTACCCCCAAGTATTTTATTGGCCTTATAGAAAAAATACCTTTATATTATACTGGAGTAAATTACACATTCAAAACTTAGAACAATAACCTTGTTCTCTAAAAGGTTTTTATTTGCTATTATCTGCTAGTGGAAGACTTTTCTGAAAAAGAAACAAAAGAAGAGAAAAAATTGTTTTCTACCGAACACGATAAATGGCGTCAGTTACCAGAGAATGATAATAATATTCTAGACGAAGTGAGAGATTGTCATGGTTTGGAAGAGTTTTCAAACGATGATTTAAACATTCTTTTTGATAAATTTTTTACCCCATATCCTACAAGAGAATATTCAGGGTTACCTAAAACAGGAGAGGACTTTGTAAGACTATTTCGGGGCGAAAGAGATAGAAAAGAGTTTGCAAAATTTAGTAAGATAGCTCCAGGGGCCGGAAGATGGTGGACTCCGTATCTTTATATTGCCGCTAACTGTTATGGCGTGAATGGAGGAATGACTTACTACGTTGATATTCCCGAATCTGTTGCTCAAGAATCTTCTGTAACGAGACTCGGAAGTGAGAACTTAGACAGACAATCAACACATCCAGAAGAATTTTATCTTCCTGAAAAATATTTAGATCAAAGGCAAATAATGTCTAAACAATTAATTGATGACTTATTAGAAAATGGGGAATATACAAAAAGCGGAAGAAAACCAGGAATCGAAGAATCTGAGAGCGTAGATGCAATAAGATCAGAAATAAGATCAAGATTATCAAACCTTGCTCTTAGTGAAATCTGTCGGTTTTGGGCGGCTAAAAAGTTTCCCGAAATACAACCTTCAAAAATTATTCAAGAGGTATCCGTTGCAGAAAATTTACTAGCAAAGATATGTGGTTGGCGTTAAAATATATCTAATATAAGAAAGCTATTATCCGTCGGGTTGCTGTTTTATCTCCCGCAATTTGGCCAAATTCCTAATCGACCTTGTGAAACCATAAAAGCGGCTGTTCTGATCGCCTCTTCTGGATTGTAACGGAGATTTACGTCGGGGTCTTTCCCTATAAGAGTTCTTGTCTGAATCCACAAGCTTTCTGAAAATTGAAAAAGCCCCGCGTAATATTTAGTACTCGCGTTTGGGTTGAGAGTCGATTCGCAATTCGCAATCCTCTTAAGCAATTCTTTATCGATACTGTATTCATTTGCGTATTTTGTAAAAAGCGTGTCGAGTTCTGGGGACGCGATAATAATTATTGTCGGAGTCGGAATTGAGGTCAGCTCTGGCGTTGGCGTTTGGGTTGGGGTTGAAGTCGGAATGGGTGTCGGAGAAGGCGTAGGAGAAGGCGTAAACGTCGGAGCTGTAGTCGGTGTCGGAACCTTAACATCTGCCAATTTATTCAAACCCGCCATTTTTGTTTGAGAAGATAAAGTGTACACAAAGATAACTAAGCCAAAAAATAAAAAAGTCAGGAAAAAAAATAATATCCTTATTTTCCGCATGCGCCTATACTAATCATTGTCCCTAAAAAAAGCAAATAAATTATAAATGATGATTTCTTTCTAAGAGTTTCTTGCAGAAAAAGGCCCGGCACTATTTATCCGTATCTTTTAAGAGATTAACAAATTTTAATCTTAATCTTTCTAACTCCTCACTGTCCACATTCTTTTTTTTCTGAAGCCTAAAATAAACCCTATAATTATTAAAATAAAATAAAAAATACCCAATAAGAATTAAGATAATAGGGATATGCCGACAACAACAAAACAATCAAAAATGAAAATAAAATATTTAATAAAACAGGCCTTTTTTTGAACAAACGTTTCTTCAAAAACTGATAAAAAACATAAATTAATGGTCCCAAAACAAAAACTATTGTTATCCACCGTGTTAAAAGTCCAAAACCAAAAAAAAGACCAAAAAGAATCGCATATTTTCTCTTTTGAAAACAATCGGATTTAATTAAAAATAAAATTGTCCCTAAAAAAAGCAAAT
>JAMCQQ010000232.1 GCA_023379515.1 Actinomycetota bacterium | reverse complement strand
CAAAAAGAGGAAGTAATCTATATATATTATGGGGTATAATTTAGCTTCTTAAATCCGCGGCTTCGGGATATTCACAAAAGTTTTCACTCCGGTAATAAGTAGTAGTTGATCCCGATTAAATCGAGATTGACCCTGTCAAATAACTTTAAATTAATTGTAATTTAAAGTTAAGATTTGAGCCAAATCTTATTTTACAGGGTTGACAGAAGCTAAATTATACCCCATAATATATATAGATTACTTCCTCTTTTTGGGATTTTTATCTCATATTATTCAACGTTAACGGTTATTATGGAAAAATTAAGAAATATAGATACAGAGTCGCTAAGAAAGATTCAAAGAAAAAAAGCGGGTATAGCCGCTTCTATTTTCATGGCTGGTACTACTTTGTTTACCATTGCTAAAGCAGAAGGAAAAACACCTCATATCTATGTGCCGGTTCCGAATGAGAAATTTTATCCAATGGTTTTAAGTGAAATGCCTACAAATGAAAGAAGAGATTTAACAGTATCAATTTCTTCACCTGTTCTTTTGGAGCCTACGTTATCTCCAAAAGAACAAAGAATATCAGATCTTCAAAGTAAAGCAGATCAATATGCAAAAATAGCCAAGGAATCAGGTAGGTTTAGCAGCAGGTTGATAAATAGCCTTAAAATGTATGGTCCTATTTATATTGCGGCGGCGGAAAAATTTGGCATAGATTGGAAAATGTTATGGATAACTCACATGAAAGAAAGCGGAGCTTCTGCTATAGGAAGTAAGGCATTTGAAGAATATACTTTTCCGTACGTTGGAGGGATGCAGAGAAATCAAGAGATTTGGCCGGATAAATTTGTAAAAGAAGCGTTCAAAGGACTTGAATATTTGGAGGAAATTCCAACAAATCATAAAGGAGATGCTATGGAAATAGTAGGAGCAGCAGCAATTATGGCTCCGAATATGGAAAAGTATATTGAATTAGGTATAAAAGAAGCTGTATTTAACACTTTTGCATTATACACTGGAAGTCAGGAGTTGGCTTTTGAAAGACTTGCTGATTGGCAGATTGCAGATGAAGTTTTTTTAATTGCTAAGGAAGAAGCTTTAAATATTGCTTCGAAGACAAATTTTTAATAAGTTTCGTAATAAATAACCACATTTATAATAACTTCATTTTCTCCGGGTGTAACATTAGAAGGAGTTGATTGATCTCCTCCTCTGTTCGCTTCTGCTTTTAATGCAACAGGATAATAAGGGAAATTAGAATTTTCAACTACATTGACCACCTTGCCAAGTCTTACTCCTGCTGCATCTGCTAAGCTTTTAGCTTTTGCTTTTGCGTTATCTATTGCTTCTTTTCTTGCTTTTTCTTCTAAGGATGTTTTAAGTCCATCGCTAAATGTAAAATTAACACCTCCGACCAGATTTGCTCCAGACTTAGTTGCCGTATCAATAACCTTGTTTACTTTCTCGATTGGTTTTATTTTAATCTCCAAATTCTGCGTAACCGTATAGCCTATTATTGGCTGTTCAGACCCTCCGCCTGGTGGAACAGGATACATTAGGCCTTCCTGGTTGCTTAGCGGCAATGGTTTTTGGTTGGTTCCATAATTAGGATTTATAGAGTAATTAGTTGTTTTTATGTCTTTTTCCAAAATTCCAAGTTTTTTAATACTGTCAATAATCTTTTTTGCCGATTCATTAGTTTTGTTTTGCGCTTCGGAAACCGTAGTTGCTTGCTTTGTTATTCCTAGACTTACAGAAGCCGTATCGGGAACTGCCGAAACACTCCCCTCCCCGTTGGAACTAAAAAGGTCGGTTTTTGTCGTATTTACGCTATTTATATAAAAGGGAATTGGCCCTGCAAGTTCTGGATAAATTATGCAAATAGATAAGAAGAACAAAAGAAAAAACAAAAATTGGTAGTAAATATTTTATAAATTTTGAGGCCATCAAACTTAACTTACTTGGTTTTCAGTAGCTTCTACAAGATTTTTCATTAAAAAAGCAACGTTTACAGGGCCAACTCCTCCGGGCGTTGGTGAATAAAAATGAGCTTTATCTTTAATTTCTTCTTCGTTAAAATCTCCGTGTAATTTTCCGTCTTCTTCTTTATGTAAGCCAACGCCTATCAATACTGCGCCATTTTTAATTTCAAAGCTTCTAAAAACATCGGCTTTTCCGACAGCGCTGATTATAATGTCGCAGTTTTTTAAAATCTTATTCCTATTATCGGTTTTGCTATCAATAATTAGGGGTTTAATTCCTAATCGTCGTAAAGCATTTTCAATTGGCTTTCCGGCAGTTGTGCCCTTTCCTATTATGCAAATTCTTTGTGATTTTAACCAGTTGTTAAAATTTTTTGGATGAATTGTTTTTAATAATTCTAAAACAGCTAAAGCTACAGGTACGAAAAATTTGGAATTCGGATTAAATCCGTCAACATCTTTTTGAGGTATAATGGCTTTTGCTATTTTTTCTTCATCCAAGGTTTTTGGCATTGGTCTTTGCACAATAATTCCGTGTACTAAATTATCATTATTTAAAATATCAATTTTTTCTAACAGTTTGTCTGTTGAAATCTCCGGATTTGTCCTATCTAAAGTAATTTTCACTCCAATATCATTTGCTTTTAATATTTTTTGTTTTACATAAGATTCTGAAGAAGCTTCATCGGAAAGAAGGATTATATAAAGATGCGGAAAGATATTTCTAGTTTTAAGTTTTTCCACTCTGTTTTTTAAGTCTTCAAGAATTTCGGAGGCTATTTTCCGTCCATCAATTTTCATTATTTTTAGTTTACTTCAATACAGGTTGCAGACGAAACATGGTCATTAGTACTTGAAAATCTCATTAAGATTACTCCTTGTGTGG
>JAMCQQ010000231.1 GCA_023379515.1 Actinomycetota bacterium | reverse complement strand
CATACCCAGAGGCGTCACAGGTAAAAAAATAAGAAATATTATTGAAAATAAAGACGGAGAAAATTACGAATATGCACTCATTGAATTTGATACAGAGGAGTGGGGCTTAAGGCTTAAAACCATAAGATCAGACAAATGGAGGCTCACTTATTACATGGGCAAGAAGTACGGAGAGCTTTATGACCTGGAAAATGGTCCGAATGAGTTTTACAACCTCTGGGACAGGGAAGAATACAGGAATATAAGAAGTGAATTGACCGTTAAGCTGGTTGATATGCTTATTGAAACTGAAGATGAAAAGCTCGAGCGTCAGGCGAATTATTAATTTTATATAATTAATTTTATTTTTGTTGTATTCTTTATGATCTTTTCACAGCAGCAGAAGGTGGTAATATTTTTCACCTGATAATCCTATGGGTTTTTTAAAGTTTTATCATGCATTCCAACTTTTCTAAGCAATATGACATCTTGTTTTAAATACTGCCAGGTTAAGCGAATACTCATAGTAATGCTTGCTTCAAAAATATCTTTCCGTTCATGAATCTTTTTTGTTCTTAATGAAGGATGCCTTGGATTCTCAAACATCAATTTAAGTTTTTCCTTCAAAATCTTTTTTTCTTCTTCCGATAAATCTGAAACATTTTTAATGAAAGAATCTGAATAAACAAACTTCATAAGTCTTATATTCCCAAATCTTTAAACAATTTTTCTACTGTTTCCGCAACATGGATTTTGCCTTCTTTTAATTGTCTGTCAACCTCTGTTTCATCTTTTTGCCATTCCGGAGTATAAAACCAAGCCTGATCCTTTGGTACCATTATAACCGGAGTCAGGACAAGCCTGCCATCTTTTTCTTCAATATCTATTTTGTCACCAATTTTAAGACTTAATTTTTCGACCAGTTTTTTTGGAATAGTGACCTGAGATTTCTGTTTTAAATCTATTATCATATAATCACCTTGAATATATTCTTACAATTAAACTTTCTTAAAGTATATAATTATAAAAGTTAAACATCAAATAAAAAAGTTGCAGCAAATACAGCTTTAGATGTTTGGACTTATTTCAGCGGCAATCTGTTTGAAAGCCGGAAGACTATAATCCAGGAATGATTTTATCCCACTGCAAAGAGTGCTTAAACTGCCAGGCCCTTTTACCAGATTCCGCCTGTGCTTCAGGCAGTCTCCAAAGCAAAAGTCAAGATAGATGCAGTCTGTGCAATTCTTGTTATAACCGGCTTTTAATCCTGAAAAATCATTAAATATTTTTGAATTTAAAATATTATCCCAGGTATTTTCCATAATATTTCCGATTTTTAATTCTTTTTCTACGAAGAAATCGCAGGGATAAATATCCCCATTATATTCTACAACGAAATAATTATTGCAGTATTTCAGCATTTCACAATTGGTTGCTCTCCCGTTAACAAGCCTGTTTAGAATGGAGTCAAATAGTCTTATTGATATTTTATAAATATCATGGGGATACCATTTATTAAAAATTCTTATCAGAAAATCACCCCAGCTTTTGCCGTTTATCGAAAAAATCTTAAGATTGCCGCAGTTATCATATTCAACACAGGGAATATACTGATGATAAATTAATTTGTTTTTGACTAAAAAATCATAAATTTCTTCAGGATGAGAAACGTTAAAATCATTTACGAGTGTAAGGGTATTAAACTCAACTTTGCTTTCTTTAAGTATGTCTATTGTCTTTAGAACCCTTTTAAAGCTTCCGGTATTGTTTTTTAATTTTCTATAGCGATTATGCAGATTTTCAGGCCCGTCCAGGCTTACTCCCAGAAGAAAGTTATATTTTGACAGGTGCTTTGCCAGGTCATTATCTATCAGTGTTGCATTTGTCTGAAGGCCATTTGATATAATGGAACTGGACCTTGCATATTTTTGCTGATACTCAATTATTTTTATAAAAAATTCTTTACCTGCAAGCAGAGGCTCACCACCCTGCCATCCGAAAATATAGGATGGCTGGTTGGTCTTTAAGTAACCTGAAATTAATTTATCCAATACTTCGTATTTCATCATGTGTCTTTTTGTATCAGGATATAACTCTTTTTTTGGGGAATAGAAACAGTAACTGCAACTCATATTGCAGTCATAAGAAACCGGTTTGACAAGTAAAGAAAAATTATTCATATATTATAAACATATTAAATTATAAACATGCTAAAAACATGCAGGCTGACTGGTAAAAGATTCCATATTTATATTTTTGTGTATTAGTATAAAATAATCGGCAAAAAATTAAATGTTATATTTTAAAGTATACAAGGGGTAAATATTATAGACCATGTGTTATTTCTTACTAACAATTTACCATTTTCTCACTAATCTGGCAAAGCACCTGTCAAAATATAACCTTTGTGCTTAATTTTAGTAAAAAATTTTATGACATATAAAAAACAATATCATAAACGACATTATCAGCGGAAAATACTGTTAATAATAAAACTTATTATTTAATTTTTTTCAATAAAAATATTAAAAAGTTAATTGACAAAAAAAATATAATATATATACTTATATACATAAGTATAATTACATTTAACTGATGTATAAATTTTTATTTTTTGGTTAATTATATTATATATTATTAGAAGAAGGTAAGAAAATAAGCCTAAATTAAATATTTGTATTTTATATAAAGAGATAAAAAAACAATGAACAATACTGACAATTTGATCCACCCTCACGGCGGCACACTAGTAAACCTTATGGTATCAGACAAAAATAGTCTGCAAAAGCAGCTTGATGCTGCATCAGAGCTTCGCAAGCTTAAACTTTCAACCCTTGAGTTTTCTGACCTTATCATGATAGGCATTGGGGCATTTAGCCCCCTGCAAGGTTTTATGAACCAGGCTGATTATAAAAACGTTCTCAGTGACATGAGACTTACAAATGGCATTCTCTGGCCTGTACCCATAACACTATCTGTTGAAAGCAAGGATATATACAAACAAGGTGAAATTATAGCTCTTTTAAGTCCCTATGATGATGAAATAATGGGTATTATTGAAATAGAGGACATATACTCATATGATAAAGAAAAAGAAGCCGAGAAAGTATTTGGAACTTTGGATGCTTCTCACCCCGGAGTTAAGAAGCTAAATGAAAAAGGAAAATACTATATAGGGGGCGAGGTTAAAGTATTTTCCGAAGGGGGATATCCTCAAATCTTTCCCGAGTATGCAAGACCTGCTAAGACAAGAGAAATATTTGCATCTAAGGGCTGGAAAACTATTGTAGCCTTTCAGACCCGTAACCCAATTCATAGATCACATGAATATTTAACAAAGGTAGTGCTTGAAAACTATGATGGCCTCTTTATCCATCCAATAGTAGGAAAGCTAAAAGAAGGTGACATTCCTGCAGAAGTAAGGATGGCTTGCTACAAAGCATTACTTGATAACTATTACCCTGCTGACAGGGTAGTTCTTAAGGTATATCCAATGGAAATGAGATATGCCGGTCCCAAAGAAGCAGTTCTTCATGCAATAATACGCCAGAATTACGGATGCACCCATATAATAATAGGAAGGGATCATGCCGGAGTTGGTAAATTTTACGGACCTTTTGATGCACAGGATGTATTTGATACTATACCGGATAAGGACCTAGCAATAAGACCTGTTAAAATGGACTGGACTTTTTACTGTCAGAAATGCAGCTCGATGGCTTCATATAAAACCTGTCCTCATTCTGATGAAGACCACAAATTGATATCAGGAACAAAACTGCGTGAGATGCTCTCAAATGGAGAATATCCTCCAGAGTATATAACAAGAAAAGAAGTATCAGAGATATTGATTGATTACTACAAAAACCTAGATAGGAAAGATAAGAAAAAAATATAAATGAAAAATGTAATACTTATTACAGTAGATACGCTAAGAAAGGATATGCTGAAAGCTTACGGCTCAAAAGACGGGCTTACCCCGTTTATTGACTCATTATCCGGTAGCAGCATAATATTTAAAAACCCATATGCGACAGGACCATATACCCAGGCAAGCTTTCAAGGCATACTGTCTTCAAGCTACTATCTAGAATACGGAAAGGAAAAGAACCTCTCTAAGTATAAGACCCTTGTATCAGAACCTTTAAAGAACGCAGGCATATATACTGCAGGCTTTCATTCAAATGCATACCTTTCCTATTACTTCGGATATAACAAGGGATGGGAGACCTTCTATGATTCAATGAGTGATAACGTAACTGATATGTATCCTTTTTTAAGGGGAGATTTTATAAACAGAAAGGTAAGTGATTTTTTAAATAACTTTTCCTTCTCAAAACCTCTGTTTTTATGGGTACACTACATGGATGTGCATGAGCCGTATATAGCAGAAGAAAAGTATCTTGCACATATAGATCCATCAATTAAGTTATCAAATGATGAGATGTTTTTACTTTTTAAAAACACTATACTTCCAAGGGATATAACTGACAAGTCCAAAGTAGATATACTAAAGAAACTATACATGGCTAAGGTAGCTGAAACTGACGATTACACAAAAGACCTGTTTTCAATATTTGACTCACACAAGCTCTTAGATAATTCAACAGTAATAATAACATCAGATCACGGTGATGAATTTGCAGAGCATAACGGGCTTTCCCATGACGGAAAGATGTATAACGAGCTTCTGTCAGTGCCGCTTCTTGTATATGATAAATCATATAAATCAAACATCATAGATACACCGGTTTCACTTATTGACTTGTCTCCAACCGTATGCAGATTATTTGGGGTTGAGCCTGCCCCATCCTTTAAAGGCAAATCCCTGTATCCATATGAATCTGTTACCCCTTATACAATATATGGTGAAGCTATGGGTAAGATAGGACATAAGGAAAAGGACACAGACAAACCCGTATATTACATGCTTGATGAGGGCTTAAAGCTAATATACAAAGAGGAAGAGCAGTCATATCAGGCATATGATATAGCTGCCGACAAGCCTGAAAAGCTTGATATATCAGCCCATATAGACAAAAAGATAAAGAGTAAGCTAAATAGTTTTATAACAAGAAATAAACAGAAAGGGTAGTTTAAATGGTAACAGAACAAAGAAAAAAAGAGTTAGAATCTAAGATTGAAAAGTCAAAAGAGATAGTGCGCCAGGCTTTTAAAAAGTTTGACCATAAAAACCTTGCAATTACATGGACAGGCGGAAAAGATTCAACGCTTACACTCTGGATAATGAAAAAGGTATGCGAGGAAGATAGGATAGCCATACCCAAAGTAATGACAATAGATGAGGGAGACGCTTTTGCTGAGATTCATGACATCTTAACAAAATACCAAAAAGAGTGGAAACTTGATATGGAGTGGTGTTCAAACAAAGATGTAATAGATGCTGCAGGCGGAATCTTAGGTGCAGATGTCGAAGTGGCAAAACTAAGCGAGTCTAACCAGAGAGAGATTAAAGAAAGGCTTGACTATCCCGGAGACAAGTTTCCTTTTGAAGCTGAGAGCTGGATAGGAAACCACTTGATGAAAACAGTTGTATTTAATGATTTCTTGAAAAGAAACAATATAAAGGGCATGTTTATGGGTATACGCTGGGATGAACAGGCTGCAAGAGTAAAAGATGAGTACTTTGTGCTGCGTCCGGGTGATGCTTATACACCTGAGCATACAAGAATTCAGCCAATACTTCACTTTGCCGAGCGTGATATCTGGGATACAACGCTTACATACAGTATCCCATACTGTGCACTTTATAAACAGGGATACCGTTCCCTTGGTGCAGCAACTACCTCAGTTAAGCTAAGCGATATACCGGCCTGGGAACAGGACCTTGAAAATACAGTGGAGCGAGCTGGAAGGCGCCAGGACAAGGAAGAGGCTATGGAGAGACTGCGTAAGCTTGGGTATATGTAGGATTTGAAGGCTTAAAAACATATATTTAAAACTATTATAATAAATGATTTAAAACTAACAAAATAAAAAACAGACAGAAATTTATGGACTGTAAAGTAAAAAATTAAAAAAATAAAAATAAGAAAACAGGAAAGGAAAAGAATGGCAAATTACACAAGGCAATTGACAAGAGATGTGGAGATACACAATCAGTGTAAGGTCTACAAAGGGTATACCCTGTTTGCGCCTCAATATGGAAACATTGCCTGGTTGATCGATATGGAAGGCAACGTTTGTCATTACTGGGAAATGCAACATCCTCCAGGAGTAAACTATTACCTCTTACCGTCTGGAAATCTTCTGTGGATCGGTAGAGGCCCGGAAGCTCATGAAGAACTGGGTGGCTGCGGGTCAGAACTGGTAGAGGTTGACTGGGATGGAAATGAAGTCTGGAGATATGATGACCCAAGAATTAACCATGACGTAAAAGTTCTTCCTAATGGCAATATGGTGTTCTTGCGGTTTGTAGATCTTCCTCCCGGTGTCCAGAAAAAAGTAAAAGGTGGAGCACCTGCTACTGAACCGAAAGACGGAAAGATGCAGGGTGTTCAGATAAGAGAAATCAACAGAAAAAAAGAAACAGTTTGGGAATGGAATAATTGGGAACATTTTGATTATGATGTTCATATTGAATGCGAATTGTGCAACAGGCTTTCATGGGGCTATGCAAACTCAGTTGATGTTTATCCTAACGGTGATCCCGTTATTTCCTGTCGTGAATTAAATAAGATTATAAGGATTGACAGAAAGACAGGAAATATTGTCTGGGAAATAGGGTCTGAGCTTGATCTTGGACACCAGCATGATGTTGATGTTCTTCCCAATGGAAATATCACTATTTTTGATAATGGTCTGCACAGAGTCCCAAGGGGTCATGATACACCTGATGAAGTAGGAAGTTTCTGCGCCTCAAGAGCTCTGGAGATTGATCCGACTATGCCCAAAATAGTCTGGGAATATATAGACCCACTTCATATGATGTTTACTCAATTCTGCGGCAGTACTCAAAAACTTCCAAACGGTAATTATTTTATCTGCGAATCTATCCGCGGTACATTCTACGAAATATCCCCGGATAAGGAAATTGTATGGAAATACATGTCTCCGTTTGTCTGCAACAGACCGGCAATCTTCGGATGGACCCTGGCAAAACTTATCTTTCAGGCTCACAGGTACGGTGAAGATTTTGAAGGTTTCAAAGGCAAAGATCTTGATCCGGATAAATATGAATGGATAATCCAGAGAAAGAGTACCGAGACCCTAAACGAAGAAGAAAGAATCAAATCAAGACTGGCAAAAGCAGGTTATTAATATAAAATAACAGTTTTAGTATAAGCTATGGCAGCAGCATTAATTACTCCCGTCTTTAATGTACTGCCATAGTCTAATAATTCTAGATATTATTTCGTAATTTATCACAGGTAAAAATGAATCGTGAATTTTTTAGAATAAGATACTTTATGGTATTATTTTATAAATGTTTTTAGAATACTTAAAATTTTTTTCAATAGGAATACTTGGCAGCATAGTTTCCGGTCTACTTGGAATAGGCGGTGGTGTATTAATACTTCCTATCCTGCTTTATATAACAGGTATTGAAATAAAGATAGCTACCGCAATATCTACCCTAAACGTTTTTTTGCAAGCTCATTCGGAACATTTTTTTGCTGGCGGCATAAAACAATAAACTATAGATATGCACTTGCGTTTGGCCTGTCAAGTGCAGCGACAAGCTTTCTTGGTTCCTATTTTACAGAACTTATACCCGGGCTTATTATAAAGTTAATTTATCTCGCATTCGCAATATTAGCTTTGGTACTCTTTTTTTTCATGAGCAGAAATAACAGCTCTCAAAATGAAATAGAATTAGCTACAGGAAAGGTTCCAAATAGAAAGGATTACTTAAAAATCATTTCAATTTCCATATTTGCCGGGTTTGTATTTGGTTTAATTGGTGCGGGAGGAGGTTTTTTATATGTACCTATTCTCATCATATTATTCGGCCTTCCAATTAAAGTTGCAATAGGTACATCACTCCTAATAATGCTGCTTAATGCTATACCCGGCATTATTGGAAAATTACTGACTGTTCGATTTGATATATTTATTGGACTTGCTGTAGCAATTGGAGCAATTGGGGGTGCAAGACTTGGAACCTATCTTCATAAAAAGATAAAAGATAAATGCTTTTCATTTATTTTTATAGTGCTTCTTATTATTATAATTGCCAGAGTGGGTTTGATTTGTATTCCAGCTTAACGTAGAAAGTAAAGATTATGAAAAATAAAAACAAAAATAATGAATATTTAATGGCTATTGACCTTGGTACATCCACGGTTAAAGTTGCAATATTTAACGTCAACGGTTCTCAGGCAGTATATGAATCGACTGAATATGAGCTTTCATATCCGGAAAAAGATTATATCGAAAACGATGTAAATAAATATTGGGGTTGCATAGTCACCCTGATAAAAAAATCCCTTGGTAAACTTGATGATAATCCTTCAAGGATACTTGCA
>JAMCQQ010000230.1 GCA_023379515.1 Actinomycetota bacterium | reverse complement strand
TGGTAATTATGGTTTTGGCTAAAGGAGTGGTTGTCTGATGTATAAAAAATTAAAAAAACACACGGGATATTATTTTTCACTTTTTATAATACTAATTTTTGGTTTATTGTTAACTTTTCTAGCAACCCCTAATTTTATGTTTCAGACAATAGTTATTTTAATGACAATATTTTTTTATGTTCTTTGGGGAATATTGCATCACCTGATAAACCATGAATTAACAGTTAAAATTGTGATAGAATACATTCTTATTGGGCTTTTAGGAGTATCAATTTTATTTTTTGCCCGTATGGGAGGATTAATATGATATGAAAGGTGTAATTTTAGCGGGAGGATTAGGTACAAGACTTTATCCTCTTACATTTGTTTCCAATAAACACTTATTACCTGTTTATGACAAGCCGATGATTTTTTATCCGATTGAAACCCTGGTAAAGGCCGGTATAACAGAGGTTTTAATAGTAACAAGCGGTCCTCATGTCGGCCATTTCTTGGGAGTTTTAAAAAACGGAAAAGAATTGGGACTTAAACATATTGAATACGCGTATCAGGAAAAACCCGATGGAGGAATTGCAGATGCATTATCTCTTGCCGAAAGTTTTGCCGATAATGGCAATATTGCTGTAATTTTAGGTGATAATACAACAGATGCAGACATCTCTGAAAGCGTTAAAAATTTTAAAGACGGTGCTCTTATCTTTCTTAAAGAAGTAGATGATGCTAGTCGTTTTGGAGTTGCAGTTTTTAATAAAAGTGAGCCGGAAAAGATAATAGCAATTGAAGAAAAACCCGATAAACCAAAATCAAATATGGCAGTAACAGGCTTATATCTTTATGACAATAAAGTATTTGATATTATAAAAAAATTAAAACCATCGCAAAGAGGGGAATTGGAGATTTCAGACGTAAACAACGTCTATATTAAAGAAGGCAAGCTTACATGGTCTAAGCTCGATGGATATTGGAGTGATGCCGGAACATTTAGAAGTCTTTATAATGCAGGAAGATACTGGGCAGAAAAAAACGAGTAAATATGAAACTTTTGGTAACGGGCGGTGCCGGATTTATCGGCTCTAATTTTATACTCTACTGGCTTAAAAATCATCTTCAAGATTCAATTGTTAATTTAGATAAGCTTACTTATGCCGGAAATTTAGAAAATTTAAAAGAAGCAGAAGGTAATAAAAATTATCAATTTATTAAAGGAGATATTTGTGATGAAAAAATTGTAGAGAAAGCAATGGATGGAGTTGATATTGTTATTCATTTTGCGGCAGAAAGTCATGTTGACAGAAGCATTATGGAGCCTTTTGATTTTGTAAGAACAAATGTGCTGGGTACGCAGATTTTATTGGACTCCGCATTAAAAAATAAGGTTAAAAAATTTCATCATATTTCTACGGATGAAGTATATGGAAGCCTTGAATTGGAAGATAAGAATAAATTTAATGAACGAACAAATTATAACCCCAGAAGTCCTTATGCTGCTAGTAAAGCCGGTTCAGACCATTTAGTTAGAGCATATTATCATACTTATAATTTACCCATTACAATTTCTAATTGTTCAAATAATTTTGGACCTTATCAATTCCCTGAAAAACTGATTCCTCTTTTAATAACCAATCTCTTGGAAGATAAAAAAGTTCCAGTTTATGGTGACGGATTAAACGTGAGGGATTGGCTTTATGTAGAAGATCATTGTCGGGCAATTGATTTGATTTTAGAAAAAGGTAAAACAGGGCAAACTTACTGTATCGGGGGATTAACACAAGATATCAATAATTTGGAGGTTGTTAAAAAAATTATAAAGATTTTAGGGAAAAACGAGTCTTTCATAGAGTTTGTTAAAGACAGACCTGGACACGATAGGAGATATGCTTTGGATTGGTCTAAAATAAAAAATGAATTGGGATGGGAGCCTTTACATAATTTTGATGAATGGTTAGAAAAAACAGTCGAATGGTATAAAAATAACGAAGCTTGGTGGAAAAGAGTAAAAAGCGGAGATTATCAAACATATTATCAAAAGCAGTATGAAGGCTTATGAGGATTTTAGGAACCGGATTAACAGGATTGGTTGGTTCAAGGGTTGCAGAACTTCTTAATAATGTTTATGAATTTGAGTTTATAAATCTTGAAAATAACATAAACATTCTTGATAAAAAATCTGTCTTTAAGGCAGTTTTATCTTCTAAAGCTCCAATTCTTATTCATATGGCGGCAAAGACAAATGTAGACGGGTGTGAATTAGATAAAAAGAAAGATAGAGAAATCCTAAATTTTAAAAATCAATCACAAAAAGAAGATGCCTGGGTCAGGGAGCAAACAGCCTGGGGCATAAATGTTTTTGGAACTCAAAATGTAATTGAGGCCTGTCAAGAATATAATAAAAAAATAATCTATATTTCAACCGATTTTGTATTTAATGGGCAAAAAAAATTGTATTCCGAAGATGATTTGCCTGATCCGATTAACTGGTACGCAAAAACAAAATATGAAGGAGAAAAACTGATTCAAAATTCAGGATTGGAATGGATTATTGTACGACTTGCGTATCCATATAGAGCTTTTTTTAAAAGAGGCGATGTTGTTAGAAATTTAATTTTAAAACTGCAAAGAAATGAACAATTAAATATGATTACGGATCATATTATGGTGCCAACTTTTATTGACGACATTGCCAATGCATTAGATGTATTAATTCAAAAACAGGCAAAAGGCATATTCCATGTTGTCGGAAGCCAGGCGATTACCCCATACGAACTTGCATTAAAAATTGCCAAAGAATTTAATTTAAATGCTTCATTGATTTCAAAAACAACAAGGAAAGAATATTTTGCCGCAAAAGCACCAAGACCCTTTTGTCTTAACCTTAAAAATGATAAAATAAGTAATCTGGGAGCAGAAATGTTAAGCGTTGATGCTGGGCTTAGGGCAATAAAGAATCAGATTTAGAAAAAATTAACATATGACAATTTCTTTTATAGGACACGGATATGTAGGGCTTGTAACTGCTGCTGTTTTTGCGGATTTTGGTAACAGCGTTTATGTAATTGGTCATACAAAAGAAAAAATTGACAATTTAAAGCGCGGAATAATTCCTATTTATGAACCTGGGCTTGAAGAATTAGTAAAAAAAAACATAAAAGCAAAAAGATTAATTTTTACTCTTGATTATAATCCTTCAATTTCTAAATCAGACATTATTTTTATTGCAGTTGGAACACCTACAACAAAAACCGGCGACGCCGACCTTTCGGCAGTTTTAGAAGTTGCTCAAAGAATAGGACAAAATCTTAAAGGCTATAGTGTGGTTGCGACAAAAAGTACTGTTCCTGCAGGTACAAATAAAAAAGTAAAAAGAATTTTAGAGGATTCAAAACCTCAAAGCGCTGAAGTTGATTATGCATCTGTTCCCGAATTTTTGCGGGAAGGAAGTGCTATTTTAGACACAACTAATCCTGATAGAATTGTTATAGGTACTCAAAGTCAACGTGCGCAGGAGGCTTTAATTAAACTACATGAGCCAATTAAAGCACCTCTTGTGTTAACAAATTTTGAAACGGCCGAGCTTATAAAATATGCAGCCAATGCGTTTTTAGCTCTTAAAATTTCGTATGCCAATGCAATCGCAAAGCTTTCGGAAGCTCTCGGAGCAGATGCTTTAAAAGTGCTTGAGGGAGTAGGCATGGATAAAAGAATCGGTAATATGTTTTTATCTCCTGGCCCTGGTTACGGAGGAAGTTGTTTTCCAAAAGACATCAGAGCGCTTATTTCAATTGCAAAAGATAATGATTATCCTTTCTCATTGCTTGAAGAAGTTGAAAATATTAATCATCAGTCAAGAAGAGATATAGTCAGAAAGGCAAGAAAAATATTGGGCGATATGCGGAATAAAAAAATTGGAGTATTAGGACTTGCTTTTAAGGCCAATACGGATGATATGAGGGATGCTCCGGCTTTAGATATTATTAATTTATTGCAAAACGACGGTGCGAAAATTTCCGCTTTTGATCCAAAAGCTATGGAAACAGCGGCAACAATATTTAAAAATATAAATTACACAAAGGATGCATATGAAGTTTCTGAAGATGCAGACTTACTTATTGTTCTTACGGAATGGAATGAATTTAGAGAACTAGATTTTTCAAGAATTAAAGATAAAATGAAAACCCCCAATATTATTGACGGTAGAAATCTTTACGACCCAGACACAATGAGGGCCAAAGGATTTAACTACGTGGGTGTTGGCAGATAATTATGCAAAAAAAAATACTCATAACAGGCGCATCGGGTTTTGCCGGAAGCCACCTCGTTGAATATTTAATTGATAATAACAAGAAAAACGTTTATGGTACATATTATTCGGATAAAGGACTCGAAAATTTAGAAAAAGTCAAAGATAAAATTAATTTATTTAGGTTAGATTTAACTAATGAAAGCCAAACTAAGAATTTAATAGAAAAAATAAGACCCGATGAAGTTTATCATCTGGCCGCTTTTGCCTCTGCCGCAGAAAGCTTTTCGTCGCCGGCAAAAACTGTTCTTAACAATATTTCCTCGCAAATTAGTTTATTAGAAAGCATAAAAAACAGCAATTTATTTGCTACAAAAATACTTATTATTTCATCAGCCGAAGTTTATGGATGTGTTGATTCCAAGGATTTACCAATAGCAGAAGATACAAAATTTAATCCCACAAACCCATATGCGGTTTCAAAACTAATTTACCTTTTTCTATTTCAGCAATATTTTATGGCAGATAAGCTTAAGGTTGTTATAGCAAGGCCATTTAATCATATTGGTTCCAGGCAAGCCCCAAATTTTGTAGTTTCTTCATTTGCCAAAAAAATTGCTGAAATAGAAAAAGGTAAAAGAGAACCTATTTTACCGGTGGGAAATCTGGAAGCAAAAAGGGATTTTACAGATGTTAAGGATGTTGTCAGAGCATACGCATTGCTTATGGAAAAGGGACAAGAAGGGCAAGCTTATAATATAGGCTCGGGAGTGTCATATAAAATTTCAGATATTCTAGATAAGCTCTTATCTTACTCTTTGGTAAAAGTCTCTGTTGAACAAGATAAATCCTTATTTAGACCAATAGATAATCCAAATCTTATCTGTGATTTTAGTAAATTAAAAAATCTTACACGTTGGGAGCCAAAAATTAAAATTGATAAAACCTTAAAAGAAACGCTAGACTATTGGAGGAATATAATTTAAAATAAAGGTGATGAGAAAAGCTTTAATTACGGGTATAACCGGACAAGACGGTTCGTATTTGGCAGAGTTGCTTTTATCTAAAGGATATAAGGTTTATGGACTAACCAGAAGAACAAGTACCGTAAACAACGAAAGAATAAAACATATAGAAGATAAAGTTGAATTTTTACAAGGAGATCTTTTAGACCAAAGTTCATTAACAGAAGCCGTAATCTATTCAAAACCGGACGAAGTTTACAATTTAGCCGCGCAAAGCTTTGTAAAAACTTCTTGGAACCAGCCTGTTCTAACAGGAGAATTTACAGCTCTTGGAGTAACCAGAATGCTTGAGGCAATAAGAGTTGTCAACCCAAAAATTAAATTTTATCAGGCATCAAGTTCGGAGATGTTTGGAAAAGTTACCGAAATTCCCCAAAAAGAAACGACAAGGTTTCATCCAAGAAGTCCGTATGGTGTTGCAAAAGTTTACGGACACTACATAACTCTTAATTATAGAGAAAGTTATGATATTTTTGCGTGCTCTGGAATTTTGTTTAATCACGAGTCTCCAAGAAGAGGTTTAGAGTTTGTAACCAGAAAAATAACTAATGCTGTTGCCAGAATAAAATTCGGAACACAAAAAAAATTGGAACTTGGAAATTTAGAAGCAAAAAGAGATTGGGGATTTGCCGGGGATTATGTTGAGGCAATGTGGTTAATGCTTCAGCAAGAAAAAGCAGAAGATTTTGTAATTGCAACCGGAGAAGCGCATAGCGTAAAAGAATTTGTGGAATTGGCATTTGAAGTGGCAGGAGTTAAAAATTGGAAAGATTATGTTGTTTATAATAAGTCAGAACATTTAAGGCCTGCCGAAGTGGATCATTTAATTGGTGATTACTCTAAAGCAGAAAAAATTTTAGGATGGAAACCAAAAACCAGTTTTAAAAATTTAGTCGAAATGATGGTTAAAGCTGATTTAGAAATGGAAAAAAATAAATAATATGCAAACCGCACTGGTTGCAGGAGGAGCAGGATTTATCGGCTCTAATCTTTGCAAGAATCTTCTTGATAATAGCTATAATGTAATCTGTGTAGATAATTTTTTAACAAGCGATAAAAGTAATATAAAAAGCTTACTTGACAATTCCAATTTCAAACTTATTGAACATGATATAGTTAAGCCATTCAATGGTATTGAATTTGGAAAAATAGATTTTATTTTTCACTTGGCGTCGCCTGCATCGCCTAATAAAAAAAGTCCGAGAAGTTATATTAATTTCCCCTTAGAAACTTTACTTGCAAATTCAGTCGGAACAAGAAATTTGTTAGATTTAGCTAAAGAAAAAGAGGCAAGATTTTTATATGCCTCTTCTTCGGAAGTTTACGGAGATCCTGTAACTTCTCCACAAAAAGAAGATTATTTTGGTAATGTTAATCCAAACGGTATAAGGTCTGTCTATGATGAAGGCAAGCGTTTTGGAGAAGCAATAACAATGGCATATTTTAGAAAATTTCATTTAGACGTAAGAATTGTAAGAATTTTTAATACCTATGGTCCGTTTATGCAAAAAGACGATGGAAGGGTTGTTTCTAATTTTATAAATCAAGCAATTAAAAACATACCTTTGACAATTTATGGTCAGGGTAAGCAAACAAGAAGTTTTTGTTATGTTGATGATATGGTAAACGGATTAATGCTTGTTATGTTTTCAGAAAATACAAACGGACAAGTTTTTAATTTAGGAAATCCGGATGAAAAAACAATTCTAGAGCTTGCACAACTGATTAAAAAACTTACCAAATCAGCATCGGAAATAGTTTATGAAAAATTACCCCTTGATGATCCTAAAAAAAGAAATCCGGATATTTCCAAAGCCAGAAAAATACTTGGTTTTTCACCAAAGGTAAAAACAGAAGACGGACTTTTAAAAACAATAGAATATTTTAAGAGCTTGTGATTTAATATCTTAAGATAGGAAATTATGAAAGTAGTAATTATAATCCCAACATATAATGAAAAAGGAAATATCGAGCGGTTAATAGAGATATTGGAAAATGATATTTTCCCAAAAATAAAAAACCATGACATGAATATTTTAGTTGCCGATGACAATTCTCCGGATGGAACTTCGGATGTAGTAAAACAATTGATGCAAAAATACAAGAATATAGATTTGAATATGGGCGAAAAACATG
The DNA here is from genome assembly GCA_023379515.1 of Actinomycetota bacterium. The sequence continues at coordinate 2,918 of JAMCQQ010000230.1, read as the reverse complement.
GGTTGGGCGCGGCCTATGTTAGAGCAATGACTTATGCAATAGACAAGATGAATGCGCAAGTTATGTTTGAAATGGATGCCGATTTATCACATGATCCAAATAAAATTCCTGAATTTTTGCAAAAAATTGACGAAGGATACGATTATGTAATTGGTACAAGATATAGTCAGGGAGGATCAATTCCTTCAAATTGGGGGCTAACGCGCAAAATGTTTTCGGTTTTTGGCAACTTACTGGTTCGTATAATACTTTTTAAATTTTCCATTCATGATTGGACAGGGGGATTTAGAGCAATGAGAAAAGAAGTATTTCTTAAGGAAAGGCAAGAATTAACAGCTTTTAGGGGGTATACGTTTCAGGTGTCGTTTTTAAATAAAGTAGTAAGGGATGAATATAAGGTCGCAGAAATTCCAATTAATTTTACAGATAGAACTTTAGGCCGTTCTAAAATTGCGCCGAGGGAATATATTATAGATTTATTAAAATATATCATTACAGCTAGTATTCGGGAAAAAATATTTGGGTCTTTTGGGAAATTTTTAGTAGTAGGTGGAACGGGCTTTATAATTCAGCTAATTGTTTACAGGATAATTATTAATGCTACAACTCTTCCCTTAGGGCTTTCTAATTTGTTATCGGCGCAACTGGCAATTTTTTCAAATTATAATTTAAATAATCTCTGGACTTTTAAAAAACAAAGAGCAAGAGGTTTTAGTGCTTATCTTTTAAAAATGTTAGGATTTTTTGTATCGTCTAATACAGGCGTTTTATTTATTCAATCAGGCATAGTGCAATTAGGTGAGATTCTATTTGGAAGAGCTTTTCCATTGCCCTATGTATATTTTGTTTTTGCAACCGGTATTTTACTTGTCTATAATTTTACAATGTATAGATTTGTCATTTGGCGTAAAAAACCCCACCGATGAAATTTAAAATTTCAAATTTCAAATTCCAAATGTACCAAAGAGGAACGATAATTTTAACTTTGCTATTGGCTGCATTTTTAAGACTTTTTAGAATAGCAGATTACATGACTTTTTTAGGAGACGAAGGCAGAGATGTTCTAAGAGTATATGAAATTCTACATGGAAAATTAACTCTTTTAGGTCCTACTTCATCTGTTGGGGGGTTTTTCTTGGGGCCAATATATTATTATTTTATGGCTCCTTTTTTATGGCTTTTTAATTATAATCCTGTCGGTCCTGCCGTAATGGTTGCCCTTATCGGTGTAGCAACTGTTTTTTTAATTTATAAATTTTCTAAAGAGCTTTTTAATTACAAAGTCGGACTTATTGCCTCTACCTTATATGCAATTTCTCCCCTGGTTATTGCCTATTCACGTTCATCATGGAATCCTAATCCTCTTCCGTTTTTTTCACTTTTGGCTTTATATGTAATTTATAAAGCAGTTGAAAAAAAGAGTTTAAAATATTTTTTTACAGGCGGTTTTTTCCTTGGTATTGCCATGCAGCTTCATTATCTTGCAATATTTTTAGGCGTAATAATTGTTTTATATATTTTCATTCTTGAATTTCTTTCAAAATTTAATTTCAAACAAAAATCCTCTTCTTTAGTAAGAACATATACATTCATTATTTTAGGATTTCTCATAGGATGGTCTCCGTTTTTGGCTTTTGAAATAAGACACGGATTTTTAAATTTTAATAAAATCTTTGATTTCATTCTTTATTCAGGAAATACCGGCACAAATTCAAATTTCTTTTTGACTTTATATGATGTTTTTTTCAGACTTTTTGGAAGACTTATTGTTTCTTTTCCTCCTCCGGAACAATTATTTAAATTCGATAAAAGTATTTTAATTTCATGGACTGTTTTAACTTTATTTTTGGCAATTTCTTCCACAATTTATTTGGCTCTAAAAACTTACTTAAGCTATAAATCTAATTCTTCGGATTTTAAAAAATATTTATTGCTTTTTGTCTGGTTTATTGTTGGAATAATGCTTTTCGGCTTTTATAAAAAGCCTGTATATGATTATTACTTTAGCTTTATGTTTCCCTTGCCATTTATTTTAGTCGGATTTTTAATAAGTTACATATTTGAAATTAAAAAGTTTCAGATTTTTTCTAAAGGTTTTGCAATATTGCTGTTTTTAGTGTTTTTTGCTCTTAATATTCAGGGGTTGCCTTTTAGATACGAGCCGAATAGGCAGTTAAATCAAGCAAAAACAATTGCCGATTTTGTAATGACAAGAACAGATGCAAAGCCATTTAATTTTGCGCTTGTTTCAGGCAGTAATTCAGACCATGCTTACAGATATTTTTTCACAATTTGGAATAATCCCCCTGTAGTTATTCAAGATAAAGCACACGACCCACAAAGAAAAACAGTTACAGATCAGCTTTTTGTTGTCTGCGAAAGCCCGCTGCCCTGCGAGCCCTTAGGACATTCTTTGTGGGAAATCGCAGGCTTTGGCAGAGCAGAAATCGCAGGGCACTGGAAAGTTTCGGTTGTAGAAGTATATAAACTGGTACATTATAAGGGGAAGTAATAAAAGAAGTATTATTTCAGCCTCAAAAATCTTGTATATGCTACTATGCTATGTAGCAGTATACTTTTTAAGGAGAACTTCATGGTTTCAAAACGACGGTTACAAAGATTTTTGTTACAAAATCGGCAATTGCTTTTGCTGGCTGAGGTTGCTGTCTTTTGTATCTATTTAGCATATATAAAACAGTTCGCGCAGAAGATTCTGGTCTTGAGTATGAAACGTTATGATATCCCATCTTTTCAGGAACAAGTAATCTTACGTATGGACTGTTGGGAAAAATATTCTTTAATCCTTCTTCTCTTTCATCGGCTTTGTCTACATACGCTTTGGTAGAATTTGGATCTTGGTTTGGAATTATTTCTGCCGGATTAGAAACTTTATCATGGGCGCCAAAAATATGGAATGA
>JAMCQQ010000229.1 GCA_023379515.1 Actinomycetota bacterium | reverse complement strand
GATAATTTGGTATTTCCGGATTTTTACCAACTATTAAAGATTTTACAACATCAACAATTTCAAATCTGTTAGGCGGGCATCCTCTTGCATAATAATCAACCTTAACATATGCATCAATAGGCTTGGTATCAATAGCATCTATCCAGTCTTTTTTATCCCCATATACAAGCTCTTTTGCTTTCTCTGTTCCATATAAATTTTTCAAACAATTCAGTCCCCCGGTGCAGGAGCATGCACCTATTGCTATTATTGTATTTGCAATTTTATCTATGTGCTCAAGCCTTTCAAGATCATGCTTTGTTGATACGGAACCCTCTATAAGCGCTATTTCATATGTATCACTGTGTTCTGAAATGGCTTCTGTAAAATGAACAATATCGACAGCACTTATAAAATCCAGCAAGTGATCTTCAAGATTCAATATTTCAAGCTGGCATCCGCCGCAGCCAGTCAATCCAAAAACTCCAATTTTTGGCTTGTTCATTTATATTGCCTCCTTTAAATTCTTAATTTCCCATAAACTAAATACAGGACCATCAACACATGCCAACTTGTTTCCAATGTGGCAATGGTTGCATTTGCCGACACCACATTCCATCCTTCTTTCCAGTGATAGAAATATATTTTCGGGCTTGTAATGCTTCTTTTCTAATTCAATAATTACAAATTTATACATTACCGGAGGACCACAAACAACAATAATTGTTTCTTCCGGGGGGTAAGTCAGCTCTGAAACCAGATTTGTACATACGCCCACTGCTTCTTCCCAGTTATCATCCGGTCTATCAACAGTTAATTTTACCTCAATATTATCATCTTTCTTCCACTGACTGATTTCATCTTTGTATAAAATACTCTTAGGCTCTACACAACCATATATCAATGTCAAACCTTTATAATTCCCCCTGTTTTCCATTATATATTTTAAAAGGGATCGTACAGGCGCCATACCCAATCCTCCGGCAACAATAACTACATTTTTATTCATCATTTTTTCAAACGGAAAATAACCATTCCCAAAAGGACCCCTTATTCCTACTTTTGATCCAACAGACAGCCTGTGCATCGCACCAGAAACACTTCCTATGTTTCTGATACAAAGTTCAAAAAAATCCTTAATATTTGGCGAAGATGGTATTGAAAAAGGTGCTTCTCCGACTCCAAAAACTGTAAGCCCTATGAACTGTCCGGGAAGGAAACAAAATTCTTCTCTTTCTTTTGTATCATCTATTTTAATAGTAAATTGTTTTTCTGTTTGTGTGAGTTCTTTTATATCTGTGATAGTTGCTATAAACGGGACGTACAGTAAATCTTTTTTTCTTTTTTCCGTTATTTCCAAAACCATTTTATACACTCACCTCTTTCTTAATTGAATTAATATCTTCATAAATATTAATTTTAGCAAGGCATGCTTCAACACATCTTCCGCACCCTACACATGAATAAGTACCATATTTGTCAACGAATGTTTTTAACTTGCATCTATACCTTTGTTTTAATCTGTTGGCTCTCGTTGGCCTGAAATTGTGCCCCCCTGCAACTAATCCATAATCAGGGATCATGCATGAGTCCCATTCCCTTGTTTTCTTTCCTGCTTTCAAGCTAAGTAGAATTTCATCCTTGACATTAAAACAGAAACAAGTGGGACAAACCAGATTGCATGAACCGCAGCTATAGCAATTCTTTGAAAACTTTTCCCATAATCCTTCATTTCCATAGACTGATTCAAAATTATCATAGAAGTTATTCAAATCTACTCTTATTTTAAACTTTTCTCTGTAAGCATCCAAATATTTATTGTAATCATCAAAATCAGCGGCAGAAGCTTCATTTACCCTTGCAAACTTTTCGAGTATTTCATTGCCTGCCGGAGTAGCAACTCTGATAAAATACTTGCTTCCAAGATCAGACATATATAAATCAAAACCTTCTTTGACATACTCGGCGCCCATTTTTATGGAGAAATTTGTTTCTGCAGGTTCCGTATCCATGCCAATTACAATTAATTTTTTTCTTTTTGCAATATAATTATCATCAACATAATCAGTGGTGAATATCTTATCAAGAAAATTCATACCATTGATGTCCCAGGCATTGACCCCAAAAAGAATTTTTTCTTCAGTATTGATTGAGGGTTTGATTTCAATTTTATCTTCAAGTTCGTAATTGATTAATTCTTCGGATGATGGAAAAAGAATCTTTTTTGCCGGAGGTAAAGTAGTCCTTGTATAATTAAGGTCAATTTCATCGGCATTTTTAATTGGAACAAAATCATGTAATGTTTTATTTATTTTTTTTGGGCCAATCAGCTTATAATTTGAAACAAGATTAGATAAAAAATCCTTAAAATTTTTCTTATCCAAAACTTTATATAGCATTTGAATCCCTTTCTAACGATAGTTAATGAACTAATCCATAATATTTTTTGTTAACGTACTGGTTATTCTATTATTTTTAAATTTTATTTTATTTATTTTTCATATTCTATAATCATCAAATATATTTACCATGATAACATATTTGTAACATTTTTGTAACATAACAAAATTAAGTTATCTTATCATTAAAAATCTTTTGCAGCAATATAAATTTAAAAAATTTTTAATTTCTTTAAAAAAATTATTTTTATTAAAAA
>JAMCQQ010000228.1 GCA_023379515.1 Actinomycetota bacterium | reverse complement strand
TATCAAAATAATAATATTATAACCCTGTTTTATAAATTGCTGGATGTCTTACAATGTAAGATATCCAGCAGCATTACTAATTTTGAATTATTGTTCTAAAATTTATAAAATCATTTGCCGTTCTGTTTATTATCAAAATAGATGAAATCGATTGTGAAATTCTTTAATTTTGAAAGAAGTCAGGGAAAACTAGCTGCAATTCTCATAATCCCAACTTTTATTGCAGTTTTTTTAATTTTAATTTATCCAATAATATATTCTTTCATTATTAGCTTTGGCCAAGTAAGACTATCGACCCTGGGAGAATATAATTTCATTGGGTTAGCAAACTACATCACAGTTCTTAGAGATCCCGATTTCACCGACGCTTTTATGGTTTCATTAAAATTTGTTTCGGCAACGGTCATATTGAAATTAATTATCGGTACATTAGTAGCGGTAATGTTAAAGGAATCATTCGTGGGAAGAAGCTTCGTTAGATCGCTAGTAATAATACCATGGGCAACTCCATATGTAGTAACTGGGATCATATGGAAGTGGATGCTTAATGATAGAGTCGGGCTAATAAATTTCCTATTAAAAAAAATAGGAATCATTGATAGTTATATTTCTTTTTTATCAAGCAAAACATTTGCAATTCCAAGCATAATCTTAGCCGATGTCTGGCAGGGGACACCTTTCTTCATAATAATAATTCTTGCCGGACTTCAAACAATACCCGATGAACTATACGAGGCTGCCAGCATAGATGGATCAAGCGGTATAAGAAGTTTTTTCAACATAACTCTTCCAATGGTGAAGCTTCCAATCTATATTGCAACAATACTTGGAACACTGATCTCAATAAATTCCTTTGATTTATTTTTTATTCTCACAAAAGGTGGGCCAGGAAATATTACAACTAATCTAACGCTTTATAACTGGAATAATGCCTTTAAGTTTTTCGATGTATCATATGCTGCTGCAATATCTTACATAATAATGTTAATTTCTTTTATCGTTACAATAATGTATTTTTACTTTATTAGAAAAAGCGGCGAAGATTAAAATGCGGTTAAACATATGGATAATCAAAAAGAAACTGAACAGAATAATATTGTATCTAGGGTTAATCATTGCCCTACTTTTTTTTATTGGGCCATTCTATTGGGTTTTCATAACAAGCATTCAGGAGAAAAGTCAACTTTATAAACCTACTCCAAATTTTATTCCGCACGAAGTAACTATAAATAATTATGCAAGCGTATTGGGCAGTGGGAAGATTAATATTACCATAGCTTTGGGAAATAGTTTAAGAGTTGCAATAATTACAACTATATTATGTATAATTCTCGGAATATTTGCAGCATATGCTTTTGCAAGACTAAAGTTCAAATTTGCGAATGTAATTTTTATTTCACTCATATTTACCCAGATGATTCCGCCAGTATCCCTGCTTTTACCTTTCTATTTGATATTCAAAAGGTTTGATTTAGTAAACACCCTATCAGGCTTGGTAATTTTTTATACAGCGTGGCTTCTTCCAGTAGCGACATGGATACTATACAGTTATTACAGGACGATACCAAAAGAACTTGAAGATTCAGCGAGAATAGATGGAGCATCAAGAATTGGAGCACTATTTAAAATAATAGTGCCACTTTCTCTCCCGGGCATTATATCTGCAGGAATAATATGTTTTGTTTTTTCAATGAGTGAATTTATGGGCGCTGTTGCTCTAATCAATAAGAGCAGTGTACAGACGGCACCCCTGGCTTTATTTGGATTTATTTCAAAATATACTATTGAGTTTGGGGGTATAACTGCAAGTGCCGTGCTATTTGTAATATTTCCTGTAATTTTTGTTCTGCTATTCCAGAGGTTCTTAATCAAGGGCTTAACAGCAGGTGCAGTAAAAGAATAAAAAAAATCAAGGAGTGATTTCATTTGGAAACAAAGTATAGACTGCCAATGTATAAAATTCTTTCTGAAGAATCCATAAATAAAATAAGTAACGCTTCATTTGATATTTTAGAAAATATAGGAGTGAAGGTTCCAAACAATCGTATCTGGAAACAATTAAAAGAATTTGGCGCAATTGTCAACGAAAATACTGAAATAGTTAAAATTCCTCCGGAAATAACAAAAAAAGCAGTTGAGCTATCAGGTAAAAGGCATATCCTTTACGGTAGAAATAAAAATAACACTGCAGAATTTGGATATGATATGTTTAATTTCAATGGCAGTGTCGGACAGTATCAACTTATCGATCAACTTAATGTAAAAAGAATTGACCCTACTTTGGCAGACCTCAGAAAAGCTATTAAGATCGGAGATGCTCTTAAACATATCAATGTTGTTGGAGCAATGGTTTTACCCCTGGATATTCATCCGGATCTACGAGATGTATATACTTTTTTTGAATTACTTAACGGTACCAATAGACCGTTTATGGGTCTCATTTTCAGCGGAATATCGGCAAAAACAATAATTGAGATGATGAAGGTGGTATGCGGTTCTTCAAAAAACTTAAAAGATTTTCCACCGTATGAAGCTTTCGTCGAACCAATCAGTCCTCTTACCTTCAGGTCAGAAGGGATAGATATATTAATAGAATTTGCAAATGCTGAAATGCCAATCTGCTTTGGACCAATGGTGCAAACTGGAATATCTGGACCGGTTTTTCTTGCTGGAACACTGGCACAAGAAAATGCAGAGGTTCTCTCTGGAATAGTTATTTCTCAAGCAATAAGACCTGGCCTGTCGGTAACCTATGGTGGGATACCTCATGTAATGGATATGAAGGCAAGCATGATCTCATTTGCTTCGCCAGAACAGGGCTTGATGGCAGCAGCAATAACTCAGATTGCAAAAAGTTATGGATTTCCAGTTTACAATAACACTGGAATGTGTGACTCCAAAGTCCCAGATGCACAATCTGGAATGGAAAAGGCTGCAACCATTATGTTGGGCGCACTTGCTGGAGGAGATATTTTTGGTCATCTTGGTATAAGTGGTGCTGATAATGGAGCTAATACAATTCAGTTGATAATTGATGATGAAATGGCGGGCTACATAACAAGAGTTATGAACTCATTCGAGGTAACCGATGAGACTGTTTCGTTGGATGTTATAAAAGAAGTTGGTATTGGCGGTAATTTTCTAACACATGATCATACACTTTCAAACTATAAGAAAGATGTCTGGTATCCTGAATTATTGGATAGACTTGTATGGGACACCTGGGAAAGTGAAGGCAAAAAGACAATTGTTGACAGAGCTCTTGAGAAACAAGTTAATATTTTAACCAACCACGAGCAAGACTTTTTAAATCAAGATACTCAAAAAGAGTGTATGAGTCTAATTAAAGGGTTGGAGAAAGAGTTGAGGATAAATATTTAATCAACCAGTTTAAATATCAAATTCATGGACGAAAGAGGTAAAAAAATTAAAAAATATTTAATTTGGGAAGAAATAAAAAGTCAAAGTAAGGTTTGGGAATATGCAATTAATAAATTTCTTAAAAAACAAGATGAGATTCTGAATATTTTTAAAAATCATAGAAATATTTATTTTATTGGCTCTGGATCATCTTATAACTCATCTTTGATTGCAAAACTTACTTATGACGTTTTGTTTAACAAAAGAGCCATTTGTGCTCCTTCGTCCGAATTTTTTATTAACTCGGATGATTATGTTAAATCAAATTCTTCACGAGATAGATTCTTGATGGTATCGAGAACTGGGGAGACAGCTGATACCGTGCTTGCCCATAAATCGGTTAAAAGATTTAAGGGATATACTATATCATTGACGGCATCACCGAATAGTACTTTAGCAAAGATCTGCGACTATTCAATGATATTTGAAGAGATTTTAGAAAAATCCATTACTTCCACAATGTCTACAACAAGTTCCACTATCATACTGTTAAGTCTGATTTTTATGCTTGTCAATAGAAAATCGTTGATTGATAAAATATATT
>JAMCQQ010000227.1:3957-9208 GCA_023379515.1 Actinomycetota bacterium | reverse complement strand
GTAGACATAACTGAACGGTTCTAATATAATTTCTTCAGTGTTTTTGAATACTATATATATATCCTATACAGTTTTTGTCAGGTATGTAAGAACCTTCATCTATTTCTTCCGGGGGCCAATTTTCAGGTTTTTTATCAATGCGATAAAATCTATCTTTCTTTTCAACTATACATCTGAAATAGACATAACTGAACGGTTCTAATATAATTTCTTCAGTTCCCCAGGTTGTAATATTATGTAAATATCTCTGGTGTTTTTTATTGATAATTTGTTTTCTTATAAATCTGCAAACCGATTTATATATTTTCCAATAACAATCATTTATATCTATGTATTGACTCTCATTTAGTCGAGCCGAAAACTTATTGCGGCCAGTTTTTACATTAAAATATATTATATTAGAACCAACTTTAGAGAAATAACTATTCACTGCCCAACTAGAACTCTTATCAATAACTAATTCATTGTCAAGCAACAATATATTATGAATAAAGAATGAAGTTGTTTTTGAAGCTATACGGTCTTCAAAAGAGGAGGGGTTTTTTATGTTTTTAACATTTGATAAGGGTCCAAAACAATTTAAGCAGATGTTTGTACACTCTTCCATTGAATCAATGCTTAACTTATTAATAGCTTTAATGTTATAATTATTTATTATATATGGAATAGGTTTTTTGCAAGTGGGACATACTGAATGTAATTTTTCGTTATGAATCAAGCAATTCTTAACAGATTTAGTCTGAAAATAGGTATAGTGATGCCCCATTGACATACAAATTGGGCAATACCTAAGATTATGATCTGTGTAGTTATTTAAAAAATTTGATTGAAATTCCCTCACTGGTCTATATCTTCCTAAATAATAGTTATTTTCCTCTAGATATTCTAATATTGGGGCATAACTACTATTCCTTATTATTTCCAAGTCAAAATTAAGTCTTTCAAAAAATGCAATATTTCTAGTGCCTATTTTCAAGCACATCTCCTCTTCAAAAGGATCTTTTGCATTTAGTATTAGTTTTCTAAGATCCCTAACATTCCACATGTTTGAAAACGCTAATTTTATGATTATATTTCTTAGAGATTCCCCATTTTTTACCCATGCATTATTCCATGTAATTGAACTTTGATTACTGCTAGATGGACTTATCAACTTAAAGAACATTTATTGCTTCACTACCTTACCCTTGGAGTCCTAGTTCTGCCTGAATATAACCAGATTGCCTTATGGATTCTTCAAGCATACTGTGATTAATCCATTCGGATGGCTTTTTACTGTGCAGTCCGTATTCCTTGAAGAGATACTCAATCGTACTAGTGAGATATTTCATGGGTATCTCAGGTTTTCCACTTAACTTTACTTCAATTCTTTTATTAGTAAAAATATTGAACATTTTTTCAGAGAATGTACTAATTCTATGCCCAGTACTAAAAGCCTCCGGAAAGAAGTAATTTGTAAAAGAAATATTACTCCCTTCTGGATATTCAGTCAATTCATCGTAGCCTTCGAGTAATTCTTTAATATCTTCTTCAGTTCTGATACCACTAAATGCATACTCTCTTACCATGAATCTACCAACTATCTGTTGGCGTTCTTGCTCAATAAAAGTACTTCTACGGTGTCGTAATTCTTTTTGACCCACCAAAAGGTAGAACACGTAATACCCCTTAGATTCTAACGCATTATAGATATCCATAAGCCAATAATAGTGAGGTTCAAGAAGATGTTGGGCTTCATCAATAAACAAAACCATCATACCCTTTTGACTTTTATCAATTTCATTAGAAAGATGGTTTATTAACCTTCTCCTTTTTTCATCGGAGTTTCCTTTACTTATCAGGTCATGTCCTGAAGAAGCTAGCAAATCTTCATAAAATCTTTTTTCTCTTGCATACTGCTGCCATGTTTGGTTTATGGTGAAAATTGGAATATCACCATAGCCATCCTGTAAATATACCTTTAGAGCCCTCAATGCAAAAGTTTTTCCTAAACGTGGTCGTCCGTATATTATTGCACCTGTGTCTTTTTTATCAATACAGGCAGATATATTCTGGATAACTTCATTGACAGGAGGAGTTGATAGGATATATCTTTTGGTATTAATCGGATGAAGTTTAGGGTCTAGTAAATCTATATTGATTCCGTTTAAAATGCTTGGTTTTACCAATCGAATCTCACCTCTTTAAAATACTATTGCTTTTTTCAACAATCTTAACTTAGGTGTATTAACCGAATTATTATCACCGTTGTCTATTTTGTTAAAGTTTGTTTCATTTGATCTCTCACTTGCTTCATCTTTTGTAATATTATTTTCTGTATTTGCTTTTTTGGATTTATTATTAGCGTTAGTGGGGGTTAGGTTGTCTTCATGGACAATATTATCATAGTCTCCAGATTCTTCCGCACCTCTTATTAAAGTGACCAATGCATTAGCGGAAGCTCTATCTTTTTTGCTTTTCTCGCGTAGAAAATTTTGATATATTATAATAGGGTCATCATTTGAAAGGTAATGTAGTTGTTTTTCATTATATAGCTGTATTATAGTTTCTCTAGTTTTTAAACTGTGTTTAGTTCTCCCCCACCCACCTACAGCATATAATTCTCCAAGTTCTGCGCCACTAGGTAAATATGCACGAATTCTTCTTACATCGTCAATATCAATCTCCAGACTCAAGGTTTTGCCAATTAGATCTGGGGAATCAGCTAATATTGAACTGGTATATCTTGCGTTCTTCCAATTAATATAAGGTCTTCTGCCTTGCTTAATATTACCTACGACTTTTCTCTTATCAGTCATTGTGAAAAACCTAAGATTATCTCTCTCAGATTCAGGCAATATTCTTATCTCAAATCTGGGTTCCTCAGATTCATACGGTGTTAATCTTTGTTTTAAAGTCTCAAGTGGGGAATGCCAATACAGTTCAGAATGGGGCTCTCCATTATAATTTGCTATAACTACATCTGATAGTTCTTCCAATTCATCGTGGGTTATTTTATATTGTAAAGCCATTTTTTCGGGATTCTGTCTTCTTATATCACTTGTTGAAGATCCTGTAGTGCTTGGCAACCTATGACCAAAACTTTCCTCCAACGTTCGGTAAAAGGTCTCTTGTATTGATCTAAATTCCGGCGTTTCAACAGGACCTCTAATTACGGATGAATATAAGTAGTTTTCTAATCTGTCTACAACGATCTGAGAAATATTTGATTTTGCATTATCATAACTTATCTCATCCCATAGGCCCCAAGCACATTCTTTAATATCCGATGGCATGCCAGCATCTTTATTATATGTAAGCCCAGGTATTTGAAGTTCCTTTTTTTTCCACGGAACTATTGCATTTTGAATGCACCTTAACACATCTTCAGATGTGTAATTTTCGTGAAAGGAAATGTATTTACCCAATATGCACCGTGTTGCAGTATCTATAATAGTTAAAATCCATAGTCTTTTTAATAATTGAGTTTGAGTATCTCCGTTGGGTAATTTGAAAATTACCATCATTAAGTAATCTATTCTATGAGCGTCAAATTCCACTCTATGATATGGACGGTCAACATAGTACCTCTCTTCTTGCGGTACATTTCGGGCTAGTCTTCCAGCTCTTTCTCCATAACGTGATTTGGCAGCAGTTGCGAAATGTCGTTCTTCAAGAAGTTTACAAAAAGTTCTTAATGAACTCCACGCGATTTTTTTAGTATTAAAAGGATACATATGACTCTCAATACCAAGCGCCCGGCATTTATCCCTAAACCTTCTGTGCATAACCTTAAAACTAATTCTATTCTCTAAAAGAAGTTCAGGATCTTTGTGCTTTTTAATTCCGAGCCATTCTTTTTTTATATAATCTTCTAATTCTGGATAAGAGTCTAATAGGTTTCTAAATGCACCTGACAGGCCTCCATATTTCGAATGCGGTTTGCATTCTGATAAATCTTTGCTTTTTCTCTCTTTAACAGTTGTGTTTGGTATTAATGCACGATATCCCCAAATATCCCCATCTGGATGTTCCATTAAACATCTATTTACGAGTGTACTTAGCCATCTTCTGGAGATCCCGTGTATTGTAGCAATATCCTCCACTTTCCTTTTTCCCTGGAGATAATCATCAACAGCACTTTTTCTATTTAAATAAATTTCCCTTTCCTTTTCTGGTAATGAATCAGGAAAAACTTGTTTCCAAACGGAAGTATCTATTCTGTCAATGCTCATTAAAGCTTTAGAAGTTACTCTTGGTTTTGGCACAATCTAACCTCCGTTCTAGGTCCCAGTGGTTGATTATCTAAATCTGCTTGAAGTCTTCTTTTGTAAAGCAGGTAATATACGGCGTATTTAAGCGATTCTTCATTATAATTGATATTCTTGTATAATTTATAAATGCTGAGTTGCTCGAATTTCATCAACTCTTTAAGAACTAGCTTTTCAGCTTCTTTGCAACGTCTTTCATCCCTACCAAATGGTATTAAAAACCTCAAATTAGTAATGAGTAGTCGTTTATCTCTAATATTTTCATCTGTAAAGACTTCGTGATTGTAAGAGTTTCTAGAGCAGTATTCTTTTTGTGCCGATATTTGCCGGAGTGCTTTTCCAAATTTTTTTGAGGAAGGTTGTAGATCAGCAGAGTATTTTATTTCACGATACACTTCTGTTCCATCTGCATATAACAACCAATAATCAATGATAGATTCAACCAACTCCCCATTCACGACTCCCTGTATTCTTTCGCACTGTTCACAAAAATCAATTATTTGGGGAGCGGTTTCTACTAACACAAAATGATCTCTTTCCAGTGAACTGTATGAACGAACAATTCTTTTTAACTTTGGACTATAGTCTTCATATATGGTACTCCCATACTTACCTCTTGGGGGTATCCAAACAGGGATCTTTCGGCTCATTCAATACCTCTCAAATTTTGTTTTTCGACTTGATATGACTTTTTATATGCTATTTCGACTTTCAATTATACAGACGTTAAAATTATCCAAAATGTTCATAACTTATTGGAATTTTTTATAAAACTCTGTTTTAATACCAAACATATGGGAATAAATTTACTTATTTTTTACGCTATGGGAACATATTAAGTTATTCGGTTTTATAAGAAATATATTCTCATATAAAAACTAAAAAATCCTCAACCCTTGATATTGCAGGGCTGAGAACTTTCGTAAACGGGAACGGTTTTACTAATATGATGTCGCCATGAAGGCTTCGGGATCAAAGTTAAAAAGAATTGTTCGTTCATA
>JAMCQQ010000227.1:0-3947 GCA_023379515.1 Actinomycetota bacterium | reverse complement strand
CATTCTTTTTATAATAGAGTATTTGAATTCATCACTGTATCTTGTCATAGCTCCTCCTCAGTAATGGTACTTTTCTTACTATAGTTTATTTAGAGGTCTATGACAACTATCCTAACACAGGGGGCCAGACAGAGGGCACCAATCTGAGGGCGGGTTTACATAATATACATTATCGGAACCAATAAAGGTTTAAATACTCATGCACCTCTTCAATTGCCATGAAGGCTTCGGGATCAAAGTCGTACACAATGCTTCTTAGTTTGGATATTTCCAGCCTTGTGACCACACAATAAAGCCTCCTGCGTGTACCCTCCCTTGGCATAGAAGTGTGTTACCCCTCTGCCCGGGGGTGTAAAATAGCATCGGATATCTCCTGTGTCTGGTCGGAGATAATCATGATCGACTTGGACTCGTCAAAACCCTCCAGGACCAGGTCGATGGTTTTATAGGCTACGAAGTTAAGCGATAAGGGAATACATAGCCCTTTCCCAGCCAAAAAAAAGCCGGCGCTGCCCAGGATAAAGATGTTAAAGAACATCACCACTTCACCCACGGAAGCTTGGCAGAGGCAATTTTAGCAAGGGTTTCTACCGGACCCTAAGAAAAAAACCGGAGCAGTTGCCCGGCTCTAATTTCTTAGTCTTCTCCACTTAGTATTTGCTCCCTGATAATCAATATTTTCATTCTTTCCTCATCAACCCGGTCAACTTGGCAGGACAGCTTCCTTTCTGCCAGTTCGTTTTTTAACCAGGGTGGAACGTGGTGGCAGGTTATTTCTAATGAAGTAAAATGGCCCCGGTCTAAGAACGGTATTAAAACTTGCTGGGCTGTTAGTCCAAGACGCTGCTCCTGAACTTCTTTGATGGAGACTTGAAAGCAGCCCGGTCTTTTTTCTACGGGTTTTACAACAGACATACCTCTTCCCGGCCTTATGTCCGTAATCCTACCTTTTTCTAAAGTAATAACCCTGTGCCCCAGGAGATGTGCTTCCCGCACATCGTGTGTTACCAGGATAAAGGGAATGTTCATCTTCTTGTGCAGGTCAATAAGTTCTTTCTGCAGCCTGTACCTGGTCAGCGGGTCCAGGGCCGACAGCGGTTCATCCAACAGGAGTATTTCCGGCTCGGCCATGAGCGCCCTGGCCAGTGCTGCCCGCTGCTTCTCACCCCCGGAAATTTGACCGGGAAACCTGTCTTTTAAATGGGCAATCCCTACCATCTCAAGCACTTTCTGTGCCTTATCCCAACATGCCTGTTTCTTTCCCCTGCAGCCATACAGCACGTTTTTCCAGATCGTCATATGAGGAAAGAGCAAATAGTCCTGAAATACGTAGCCTACCCTTCTCTCTCTGGGGGAGAGATTTATTCCCCTGCCGCTGTCAAACAATACTCTGTCTTTTAGTTCAATCTTTCCTCCATCCTGTCTTACCAGGCCGGCGATGCACTGGAGAAAGGTCGTTTTGCCGGAACCCGAAGGTCCCAGCAGCACCAGGATTTCATTTGCCACCTGTACATCAATATCAACTGCAAAGGAAGGTAACTTCTTGTATACGCTAGCTCTGAACACTCTCTTCCCCCCTCTACCCCTGCCATTTTGACACCCGGTGCCGGGTCCAACAATTCAGCCATACCATAATGGACAGGCAAACCAATGACACCACTACCACCAGGAAAGAGGCGGTGGTATAGTCCCCCGCTTCAGCGGTAAAATAAATGGCCAGAGGAATGGTTTGGGATACGCCGGGTATATTCCCGGCCACCATTAAAGTAGCTCCGAATTCCCCCAGTGCCCGGGCAAAGGCCATCACAAGCCCGGCAAGCACACCGGGCCAGGCCAGGGGCAGGGTTACCGTGAAAAACACCTTAAATTCACCCGCTCCCAGTATTCTGGCAGCCTGCTCATAGCGGGGGTCCACCCCCTCAAAGGCTGCCCTGACCGATTGGTAAAATAAAGGGAAGGCCACCACCGTGGCTGCTATTACCGCTGCCGCAGTGGTGAACAGGATGGGTCTGTGCCATAACTGCTCCGCCAGCTGTCCAATAGGCCCGTGCTTTCCCAGCAGTACCAGCAGCAGAAAACCGATCACAGACGGAGGCAAGACCAGAGGGAGCGTTAAAAAGGCCTCCAGTACCGTTTTCCAGGGAAATTGCCTTCTTGCCATCATCCTGGCCAGAACAAGTCCCACCACAACAACATTCGCCAGCGCCATTAGGGCTACTTTTAAGGAAAGGGATACCGCCTGCCAGACTATGGGATTTTCCATACGCTCACCATCCCGGTAATTATTCGAGGGGAACAAAACCGTGTTTCTTGAAAATCCCTGTTGCCTCCGGAGATAAAAGGTAATCCATAAAACTTGCCGCTTCCTTATTCTCTTTGCCCCTGGTGGTTAAAGCCCCGGGAAAGACAACCGGTGTGTGAAGGTTGGCAGGGATTTCTATAATGTTCAGCCCCGGCTCGGTCCGGGCAACGGATTGGTAAGCAATCCCGGCCTCAGCATTGCCGGTGGCAACATAGGTAACCACCTGCCGTACATCTTTCGTAAGCAGCAATTTGGATTGAACTTTACCCCAGAGCCCCGAGTTTTCAAGGGCTTCTTTTGCATAAGTACCTACAGGCACAATGGCAGGGTCACCAATGGCCAGCTTTATAACCTTTTCTGAAGCAAGTTCCTCCAGGGTCTTGATACCGGCATCCTTTCCTGTTACAAGCACCAGCCTGTCGCCAACCATATTTTTCCGGCTGGCCTGATCAATCATATCCTTTGCCTCAATTTCATCCATGGTTTTCCGGTCTGCGGAAATAAAAATATCTACCGGCGCACCCTGTTCAATTTGCTGCCGTAGGGAACCTGAAGCGCCAAAATTAAGTTGAATTTGCACATCCGGGTGGGTTTTTTGGTAATCTGCTTGAATTTCTTCCATGGCCTTGGTCAGCCCTTTAGCCGCAGAAACCGTTACTTGTTCAGAACCCCTTTCTTTCTTTGCCTGACCGCAGCCCGCAAGGGTAATGGCAAATAATAGTATAAAAACTAACCAAATCACTCTTCGCATCTTAAACCTCCTTTTTATAATGGCAAGTAATAGTATAAAAACTAACCCACTGCCCTGCTCATGCAAATCCCTCCTCAATATTCTCGTAAAAAAACAAAAGCACCGATCCCCCTTCCTAAGGAGGGTTTCAGTGCTTCATTGCCTGATTTTGTGGTTTACATGGTTGTCGTCTACATCGTTGTATCATTCTTGAGGTTATTGTAGCAGTTAACCGGGTACCAGACAATGCTTTGCCAGGAGATATACAGTATTTCTCTAACAAGTGACTAAGAGTGCGGAAAATCTGCACTCTCAGTCATCAGAAGTATTCCTCTCCATTGGTAAAGACGATCAGCAGACCAAGAATTACAGATGCAATTTCATACAAACACTGCTGGCGGGGCAACACTTATTTAAATTGGTTTGCTTGGCAATTTCTGTAATGACCTGAGCGATACCCGTGATTTGATCGCTTAATTCCGTACCAGGTATTTTTTACCCTCCGGGGAAGTTACCTGTTTCTGCAGGTCCTTTAAATCCCGGATCGCCTTGGAATTGGCCGCCTATTTGGCCCTGTACCAGCGAAGCTGACACCAGGGGCAAACGCATGGGATATGCTGGAATTTATATAAAATCTTCATCCTAACCCGGACAAGCCGGAACCAATAGGATTTATTAAACCCATGTCGAATTACTGTGCAATCATAACAGCGACGTGGGGGGAATGAACGATGTTACTTACCGAGCGTTACAAAGACAAGATTGACGGAGTACTGGCATGCTACGATCGGGTTGTGATTCATGGCAATATTCCGGTGCTTTGTTTTTTTACGAGAATATTGAGGAGGGATTTGCATGAGCAGGGCAGTGGGTTAGTTTTTATACTATTACTTGCCATTATAAAAAGGAGGTTTA
>JAMCQQ010000226.1 GCA_023379515.1 Actinomycetota bacterium | reverse complement strand
GGGAAAGATTTTGGGGAAATAAAGATCGAGGAGCATCAGGCAAAAGTAGCAGGATTGGCTTATTTATCTAATTTTCCTATAAAAACACCGGATGATATTAAAAGACTTACTCCAAGGACTTTTAAGGTAGATAAGAAGCCCACTTTAGAAATGAAGGATAAACTTGAGAACATATTCGGGGATATCCTGCCCATAAAACTTGGTAATTTTGACAATTTTGACTTTGATCTGGGCAACCAGCCTTTTACCGGCAATAATTTTATAGGTGTCACATGGGATCTTTTTAAACTGATTGGAACCGAAAAGATTATGACATGGGTATATGATCATCCTGATGCGCTTCATACACTTTGCAGGTTCCTGGTCGATGACAAGAAAAGATTCTATCAGTTCTTGAAAGATGAAAAATTGCTTGATTTTAATACCGATAACCAGTTTGCCGGACCTTCATGCTATGGCTATGTGTCTGATCTACCAGCTTGTGATACGGATAGGGAAGTCGAGTTAAAAGACTGCTGGACTTGGCCTGAATCCCAGGAAACGGAGTGCATGTCGCCAAAAATGTTTGCTGAATCTTTCCTGCCTTATATTGCCGAAATAGCTAATATGTTTGGTCTTTCATATTACGGTTGCTGCGAAAGAATGGATGACAGGTTTCCATATGTCAAACAGGCAATAAAGAACCTTCGTATAGTTTCAGTTTCGCACTGGAATGATTTCAAAAAAGCAGGAGAGCTTCTTGGCAAGGATTATGTTTACAGCAGGAAACCGACACCTGCATATGTAAGCGGTGAAACTGCAAATTGGGACTTGGTGGAAAAAGAAGCCATACAGACTAGGGATGCTACCAAAAACGGCTGCCTTGAAATAATCTGCCGTGATGTTTATTCATCTAAATGCACTCCTGCAAGGGCAAAGGAATGGATAAAAATGTGGAAAAATATAGTAGGGATATAAGATATAGAAATATTCCAAACCGAGCTGTTAATTTTTTAAGGCCATTTTGTTAGTTTTATATTTTCAGTTTTACTGTTTAATTATAGATAAGTTAATTAAATAATTTCAAAGTGGAAAGGAGGAATAAAGAATAAATTAAATACAGCAAAATAACATTTTGAAAGGAGGGTTGCAAATATAATTTAAAAAAATATTGTCAATTTTGAACAAAAAGGAAAAAAGGAGAAAAAAGGAATGAGTAAAATAAAAGTAATTTTATCACTTATGGTTATTATTTCAGTAATAGGTGTAATGTTAATTGCAGGCTGCAAGGCAAAAACTGTCACAACAGCTGCAGAGACCACTGCAGCACCTGAGACTACAGCAGCACCTGAGACTACAGCAGCTGAAACAACTGCAGCAGCTAAGGAAATTTCAACTGAAGGTATGAAATGTGCATATTTTGCATCAACAATGGAAAACAACTACCATCAGGCAGATACTTCATGGGCTGTAAAATATGGCAAAGAAAAATATGGTATTGATGTCCAGATTTTTGATGGCAAATCAGATAACAATGTTATGGCTGAAAACGTTGACCAGGTTCTTGCTATAGGTTTTGATCTGCTTTCAGTATTTGTATGGGAAGGCGAAACAGTCAAAGAGACAGTTAAAGAGATCATTGATGGCGGATGTGCAACAGCAGCTTTCTACCAGGGTGTTGGCGACCTCCAGATACCTTACAATGCTATAAGCGAAAAAGAAGCAGCTTTCAAGATGGGCGTTACTGCTGCAACAAAGTGGAAAGAATTTTATCCTGACAAGCCTATTGCATATGCATGCATTGGCTGGATGGAAAACCCTGTAACTACTGCTGAACGTCATGGTCCTTTTGTTGAAGGTATACTTAGCGTAG
This sequence comes from Actinomycetota bacterium, assembly GCA_023379515.1. The sequence continues at coordinate 865 of JAMCQQ010000226.1, read as the reverse complement.
ACCCGAAAGCAAAAGAAGTTGGTATGCTTGATGCTGCTGAGGGAACAGAAAAAGCTTATGCAATCGCTCAGGACCTTCTTCAGGCTCATCCTGAAGTAAATATAATTTATGCTGAAGCTAATAACCTCCTCATGGGTGTTCTTCCTGCACTTGAAGAAGCAGGCAGGGGTAAAGCTGTAGACGGCAAGCCTTTAACAGAAATAGTAGTCAGCACAGACGCACCTGAAGGCGAAATAAGGGACGTATACGATCCTACAAAAGCTTTGAAGCTTACAATGGGTCTTACCCCGAAAGAAAATGCAATGGCAAGGATGGATACTCTAGTAGGTATCAAAAAGGGTGAAATACCCCAGTGGGAACTCAAACAAATCACAACATATGACTACTACATCAGCTATTGGGATGTACCTGTAGAAGAAGCTGTTGCATGGTTTAACGAACAGTATGCTGGTAAATTGGAAGTCGGCGACGACGGTATGATTAAATAACTATAAGGATATTCCAAGAGAATATTCCAGTTTGATTTAGTATACGGATATAGGTTTAATTCCTGTGTCCGTATACAAATAAATAACAAATAAATTAAAAATAAACCTTCTGTTTCAATAGAATTTATTTGTCGGGTATAATATTAAAATTAAGGGAAAAAACAATGGATGATTACATACTTCAAATAGAAAACCTGAGCAAGAAATTTCCTGGAGTTAAAGCTTTGGATGATGTAAGTTTTAACATCAGAAAAAATACTGTACATTGCATTGTCGGTGAAAATGGTGCAGGTAAATCTACGTTAATAAAAATCATAACAGGTGCTTTAACCAGGAAATTTCTTGCTCAGGTTTTCTATTTGAAGTATGTAATCATC
>JAMCQQ010000225.1:3534-6399 GCA_023379515.1 Actinomycetota bacterium | reverse complement strand
GTTTTGTACTTTCGCTTGCTTCATAAGCAGGCAATTGCTTTTTATATCCAGCGATTAATTTTCCATTGGAAGATAGCTTAATTTCTACTAAAATTCTGCCTTCATATCCTTTACTTACTTTAAAATCCACAGGTCCATTACCTGCATTTGGCTCTCTACTCAAATCAAGATTATTAGCTGCACAATAAGTGTCCGCAGTGGCATAAAATAATCTCTGACTGAAGCGTTCATGTTGTCTTTTATAACCGAATTTATTTTTAATATATAAATGTTCTTTCAAGCCATTTACCTCTATATTTTTTCTAAACTGAATAATCATTTCGTTAACCACATTTTGTAAGTCATCGATACTCTTAACGTTTTTAGGAAGCTGAATCGGATTTTTGTCCGCAAATTCTTTCCCTAGAGGATACCAAGAAATTTCACCTTCTGGATCTCGCTTAAAATCGTAATGCTCAGCTTTGCTAGATTTATATGCAGAAACTAACGCTTCAATGTTCTTTTTGTCCGAAAAAATAGCAGCTCTTAACTCTTTCTTAGTAATTTTGTTTTTCCAAGAATGACCGATCATTTGATTAAGTCGATTTCGCAACTCTTGATTAGCAGAAACTACATAATCTATGCCTTCCCAAGTTAAAGCGACTGGTAAATCACGTAAAAGTTCTTTTGGAAGAAATATTAAGGGGGAATTTTTTAAGGGGTGTTTTGGCAAAAGATAAGATTGATTACCAGTCTTAAATTCTACTAAATTTTTCATTCCAAGTTCAGTAGCAATTCTTTGAGTGAATTTATATAAATCATGCTTAATTATTGATATTGTCATGTCACTTAGCCGATCAGCACCAAAGTTATCTTCAAAAAGACCAATTAAATGGAATATCTCAGGATCTTTAATTCCCATCTTAATGATCTCTAATCCACTTTCAACTAACTTTATTGCCAATTGGGGGCCAATTGCACTCCCGTCACTACTGTGTGCACCATAACCAATAGATACACCTCTTAATTCTTTAAAGATCAAACGTTTATATGCCTCTTTCCAAGCCCTATCTTCTCGCTGAGTCGATGCATTTAATAAAGTTACAATTGGTGAAAAATAGTCTTCTAATGCTTTATATGAACCATAAAATTCAGTGATTGTAGTCTTTTTTAAAAGGAATGGATCAAGAAATAAATGAGTGTCAACGCCTATAATAGTATTTACTACCCCTTTTTCCTCTAGTGCCTCTTCTGATAACCCTAGATATGAACTAAGTGTCTGAGCCATATGAGGAGATTTTAGCAAAAACTTTGCCTATAAGATAGACGAAGATGGTATTAAGCAAGTAAAAAATAAATGCTGTATAATCTAGGAAGAGGAGTATTTTATGGGTTCGCAAGAGAAACTCGGGGTTATCAGAAGAGGCACTAGAGAAAAAGCTGGATTAACACAGGAAGATGTTGCTAAAAAAGTAGGAATACATGTTAGTTACTATTCTCGTATTGAAAGAGGCGTTGTAAATCCTTCGGTAGAAATATTAGAGAGTATCGTTAAGACATTAAAAATCAAATCTTCAGATATTTTACCCTTCTAAAACCTTTCGGGCAAAAGCTTGCATCATATCTGCCAGTAAAACAGCTTGCTCATTTGAAGCCTCTGGATTAGTTCTTTTTAAACTTTTTAGCGCAGATGATACTAAAACCTCATGATTTTCTTCTTTGGCTGCAAATTCAAATCTGTTTTTTGGAATTTTTTTGAAAACTTCTTCAAAAATTCCTTTTTCGCTAATTTCTTTTATCCTATCCCAAGGCAGATCATCAAAATTATTGTTTCCCATTATGCAAGTATAGCAGATTTTAGAGGAATTTAGCTAAATTTAGGAAATTAAACGTTTCTTGGGTTATTTCTTCATCTTCAATTCTTCTCATTATTTCTCGGCTAAATGTTTGGGAAAGAATATTTAAACTGCCTTCCCAAAGTATTTTTCTATCTAAAATTGCCAATTTTCGGTGATGGTTACCAATACAAAGCAGAGGCTGAATTCCTAAAATCTCAAATCTTTTTATCTCTTCTTCTGCCTGCACTTCCAATACTTCTGTGTGTTCTTTAGGATCACGAGTAATAACATATATTTTTACTCCTCGTTTCAAAAGTTTTTGAAAAATTCGATCAAACGTTCTCATCCGTTCACAAGTAATATATGGGGATTCAATAATTACTTCATCTCGGCACTTATCTAAATCTTGCAAGAACGTTTGATAAAACGTCTTTTCATCATAAAGCTGTGAAGCTGAAAGAAGGCTCATTTTTCTTCCTCCTCTCCCGCAGCTTGATAGGATAGCATCAATTTGCTAAAATGTATTAAGATCTCATCGAGCAGGAGTTCAAAATAATTTGCGTCTCCCGCTCATACGCTTTGACATTCTATGCGGGTGTAGCTCAATGGACAGAGCAACTCCCTTCTAAGGAGTAGGTTGGAGGTTCGATTCCTCTCACCCGTGCTAAATACCTTTGCTATAGACTCTTACGCTTCTCTTACCTCATTTATTCTTAATTCTGAATTCTAGATTCTAAATTCTATTTATATGTTTCCTATTTCAGATTCTATAAAGTCAAAAAGATTTCCTTTTTTGAATATATTGATCATATTTATAACTGTTTTGGTGTTTTTAAATCAGATATTCAGGTTTAATGAAAACTTTATTATTAATAATCTGGCGCTGGTTCCGGTAGATGTTCACCTTTCTAATCTCCAAACACTAATCCCCTTCTTTACGGCTATATTTTTACATGGAGGCTTTTTACATATAATTTCTAATATGTGGTTTTTATATATTTTTGGTGACAATGTAGAAGACTATTTTGGATCTATAGCTTATCTTTTT
>JAMCQQ010000225.1:528-3450 GCA_023379515.1 Actinomycetota bacterium | reverse complement strand
TTTATTTATTTTATTTCAGGAATTGTGGGGAATGTTATTCAATACTTTTTAATGCCTCATTCTTCTATACCAACGCTTGGCGCGTCCGGCGCAATTGCCGGAATTCTTGGGGCTTATTTTATTCTTTATCCGCGGGCTAAAGTTAAAACTTTGGTACTTGTTGTTTTTTTACCGCTATTTGTTAATCTTGCCGCGCCCGTAATGCTTGGATACTGGTTTATTTTGCAGCTTGTTTCCGGAGCAGCATCATTGCCCTTTATATCATCGAATGCCGGCGGAATTGCATTTTTTGCACATATTGGAGGCTTTGTGGCAGGAATGTTGTTTGCTTTAATTTTTAAAGCGTTTGAGCCTAAACGTGCTCTATGATATACTTAATTCTGGTTATCCGTACAAATAACACAAGTAATTTTAACAGAATTATTGCTATGTTCAGCAAAGCTATTCTTATTCCTGGAGGAGGGCTTGATCCGGATGGAACTCCACATGCCTGGGTGAAGCGAAGCCTTGACAGGGCAATTAAAATTTTTACAGGAAAGGAAGTTATTATTCCTTTAAGTCGAGGAACTATTTATAAACCTCCACTTTTAAATAAAAGGGATTTTCCTATTTATGAATCTGCTGCAGGAGCAAAATATTTAGTAGAAAGAAAAATTCCAATTAAGAATATTCGCATAGAAACGCAGTCTTTAGATTCGATTGGAAATGCGTATTTTTCAAAAATAATTTTTGTCAATCAACTAAAAATAACTAATATAGATATTATTACTGTTGCATTTCATATGCCTCGAATTAAATTTATTTTTAAATGGGTCTATGGGTTAAAGCCTGCCAAAAAATATAATATGAAATTTATTACAATATCTGATCAAAACATTGAAAACAAAATACTCATTGCTCGTAAGAAAAAAGAAGCACAGCGTTTAGCTGAGACAAAAGTGATAGCAAATAAAATAGAAGATAGCTATAGTTTTTCTATGTGGTTATTTACTCAACATAAAGCTTACTCTTTGGGAGATTTTGCGAGTGATATACTGAATGAAGATACATTAAAAACATACTAATTAAACGAACTTCGTGAAATAACATTTTCTACCCATACATGAGGCTTCTTTGCTGGTATGGTTTTGCCAGAATAATCAGGGTTATGAAAAGATTTAATAAAGCGTTATAATTGGCATTATGCTTTATAGAGAGTTTGAACCTGAACGTGCTCTATGATATACTTAATTCTGAATTCTAAGCTCTAAATTCTGAATTTTATCTTGGTGGATGTAGCTCAACAGTAGAGCGTCAGGTTGTGGACCTGAAGGTCGCGGGGGCGGCACCCGTCTTCCACCCACAATATAGTTTGAATTTTACTGCTTCTTTAGATATAATTACCTGCATGGAAAGATTAGGAAGAGTTCCTGAATATCAACCTACTCGTACGCTATGGGTAAAGGCACATTGTCTTGAGCTCATTCGAACTGATCAAAAAACATTAGAATTAAGACCAAATTATCCAAGTATGCAAGGTGTGCAACCGGGAACTTTTCTTATTTTTAATGAAGATATGGAATGTATGCGATTTGTAACCAGAAGATCACAATATAAATCCTTAGAGGACGTAGCAGAACATGAAGACTTATCAAGGATAGATCCCACCATAGAACCTGAAGAACTATTACAACAAGCAAGAGGGCTATTCAATGAAGAAGCAGTAAAATTAGGTTTCTCTGTTTTTGAACTAGGACACAGAATGCCAGAATAAAGAAATCGTTTTAAAAAACAATATTAATTACAAATAGCAATTTTGAAGCAATCTTTATATAACCTTATTTTATTATATTCCAATCTGCTCCAGAAAAGTTAGCCAGAGTTTTTTAAGAACACCTGCCTTTTGCATCTGGTAATATCTTTTTTTTCTTCTAAAATCGCGCGTTCCCGGGTTTGGAGGATCTATCCAGCAGGACAAAATAATGTTTTCCCCTTTTTCATTAGTCTTTATAATTGCCGCCACTGTCTGGCTGCTAAATCTTTTTTGATATTCTGATGCATCACCTTTAGAAACTATTTTATCGGGATTAATTATTGCCTGGATAACCAGATCTTTATGAATTTTGCGCGCGCTAAGCCGGTCTTTGGCATGATTTGTCCAGATAAGATCATTTCTCATGATATTATTCTATCAGATTTATATCAAATATTTTGTGGGTTACATTAGCAAAATTAAAATATTGCTAAATTGAGTTGATTTAAAATTTTAAATATTAGATAATTTCGAAGATATGGTACAAGAAGAAAATTCATTAAGAAGTAGTAGAGCTTATGGAGAATCGGCTGGACAATATGCTGAATTTAGTCAATTAAATCAGGGCTATCAATTGTCAGAAAAAATTGTAAAGGAAATACTTGCTTCAGAATTAAGAATGATTCTTGAGACTGAACCCCAAGCAAGACCTATATTGGTTGCAGATATAGGCGCAGGAAACGGTATATCTACTAGAAGAATTCGAAGAGGACTACAGGAAGAATATTCATTTGATTTATCTGATTTTAGAATAGTTACCATTGAACCAGATTCAGGTCAAATTTTACAAAATGAGGAATTAGTTAAGGATGGTAAGGCAGATAAAATAGACGTATGCGCAAAAGCTGAAGATATGCCTTTCTCGAATGATTTTTTCCAAATGGCAATGATGAACCAGGCTATTCACTGGATACCTAAAAGAAATTTATCACGTGCGCTTACAGAAATAAAAAGAATAATACGTCCAGGGGGACCTGTTATTCTAGCATCAAGTGGTTTTATTCAGGGACTTAATGATGGACACCATTATACAACCCACCCATCATATTTATTGTATTTAGATGAAATGGAGAAGGAGTTAGTAAAAAGAGGGTTTTGGCAAGACTCTTATGGGAAGTTTTCTACAGAAA
>JAMCQQ010000225.1:0-518 GCA_023379515.1 Actinomycetota bacterium | reverse complement strand
TTTTTTTCATCAAATTTCACTTTATGAAATTCCAGCATTAATGCAAGAAACCGGTTATGTTGATGTAAATATGAGAATTGCTTTTCTAAAATATGTAAATGCAGAAGAAATGACTCATCGGATGATATCTGGAGCGAGTATATTTCTTTTTGCAGGCGGTTGGGCAGATAAAATTGACAAGACAACAAGAGAACAAATTGCACGAGCAGGTTTTGGTAGATTAAAAGAAAAGCATCCTGAAATGCTTGATAAATTAGATAAAGATCCCGCTTATGATCCTCTTATTCTTTATTATGCAAGAAAACCTAGATAGGCTTATTTCTTACACAAATCTCACAACAAGTATCTAAGATAATCTTATATTCGCACCAAAAATTCAGAAGCTTTTAAACAAATTAAACAGAGAAAGAAGAAAAAGATTAAAAAGAATAACTGAATATAATGAGAATACAGGAGAAATAAGATACAAAACGGAGAGCAGAAGATCAAGGAGGAAAACAAGAAAGTATAATACTAGA
>JAMCQQ010000224.1:1849-3126 GCA_023379515.1 Actinomycetota bacterium | reverse complement strand
TAAAAGGCTTTTAAATTATATCTTTTAACAAGGATTATCAAAAGAGGGATAGCTGATTATAAAAGACTTAATAACCTGCATTATCTGCTTCTGCTTTAGTTTTATGGATAGTTCCTGAAGGATGGTGAGGAGGTGAATAAGTAGTGATAATTTTAAGATCCTCTGAGCCTGTGTTAATAAAGTTATGTTTGGTTCCAGCCCTGACTAAAACTAAATCTCCCTCTGTATAAGGCTGCTCCTCATCTTCCAATACAACCTTCCCCGCGCCACTTACCAAAAACAGCACTTGATCATTATCAGGATGGACTTCCTCCCCTATCTCGCCTTGGGGAGGAATACTCATTATCACAACTTGGGTATGGGAACCTGTTTCTAAAACTTGCCTAAAATAAGTATTTTCTTTAGCTTTGTTTAAGATATCTTTAATCAAACCAGTCATTTATATTTATAGCTTACCACAGTAATATAAGATTTGAGTAAGGATTAAAGATTAAAATAGTTTAAGACTATTATTAAAGTTAGCGTGGTGATTTATTAGGATTTTGCAGTAATAACCCGTCTATAACCTCTTTTGCTTTTTCTGCTTTCTCCAATGATAAATTCTTAATTTCTAACTGATGCCCCGGAGCTATGCTGTACATAACAAGCGAGGCCAAAGCCCCTGCGTTGGTAAGACCTACTTCTATAATATCCCTAACAGGCATTGTCTGAGTGTAAGCTGACCAAAGATCTTTTCTGATAACTGAAATTGTTTTCTCGCAAATTACCAGTTCATCCGGAAAAAAATCCAGTATTTTTAATGCTTTAACCCTAAGCAACTCCTTATTATGGCTACTTGCTGAAGGTAAAGTATTGGACTTATATTCTGCTTTTTGAGCCGGACTTGGATTACCCTTGGACTTATATTCTGCTTTTTGAGCCGGACTTGGATTAACCATTAAACAGTCTTCTGACTTACTCCTTTTTCTTCCCTCTTTTTAGAAATTTTTATTTTCTTAGGAGCTTCCTTTGCCTGTTTGGGGAAAGATAACCTTAACAACCCATTATCAAACTCCACCATAGGTTCTTTCTCTGAAATTATCCCTTGCGGCAACTTAAAAACATAGTTGAAAGAAGAAGCCATTGAAGACATAAAGTACCTTCTTTTACTGCGGTCTTCCTTTGTATCCTCAACTGAACCGGTAATCCTCACAGTACCGTCTTTATCTACGGTTACATCAATCCTATCCTCCGGCACTCCGGGAATTGCTGCTTCTGCAACTATAGAATCTTCCGTT
>JAMCQQ010000224.1:0-1839 GCA_023379515.1 Actinomycetota bacterium | reverse complement strand
ACTGATTTTGGTTTTAAGGCTTTAATTAATAATCCTGATTTAGCAGATTATAGACTAATTGGAAAGTACCCATTTGCTGATCTTTACCAGCTAAAAGATGAATATTTAAACGGTCTTCCTTTGTATCCTCAACTGAACCGGTAATCCTCACAGTACCGTCTTTATCTACGGTTACATCAATCCTATCCTCCGGCACTCCGGGAATTGCTGCTTCTGCAACTATAGAATCTTCCGTTTCATATAAGTTTAAACCCTGGCCTACTAGTCTTGAGAATCCTGGTAAAGTTGGAATGTCCAAATCCTCATCAAGAAATCTATCTATACTCCAAGGGTTCCATCTAATTAATGCCATATTATTCACCTCCTTTATTTAAAGTTTCTTTTTACTAAACAAGCTTTTAGATTAGCAATTTTGTAATAAGATCTTATGAGTGTCAGGTAAAATAGATGTAAGAATTATTGAATAGTAAGACCGTTTAAATATTCATCTTTTAGCTGGTAAAGATCAGCAAATGGGTACTTTCCAATTAGTCTATAATCTGCTAAATCAGGATTATTAATTAAAGCCTTAAAACCAAAATCAGTACTATCGTTAGTACGCATAATAATCCATCTGGCCCAATGCTTAGGACTGGTAATTGCATTTTTCCAATACTGACCTGTTCCTTCATGGATAAATCTTTTCATTGGCAGACCTGAAGAAAAAATAATAGCATCGTGCGAAGCTGCAGAAATCAAGATAAATCCTTTTTGATCTTTGGCATTATCTCTTAACCAATTGCTAATTTGTGTCACATTCTTTTGGCTTGCCCCTACTTTGGCATCATCAATAGTAACCGCATCGTTATTTATAAAAGCAAATAAGGTAGTAAATAAAATTAAGCTAATGAGTGCTACTCTTAGGTCTTTTAATTTATGAATTAGAAAACCGATAAAGATGGCAAATGAGGGCATCATCATAAGTCCATACCTGATATTAAACCAAGTGTTACCGGAAAGGCCCTGGACATAAAGAACAGAATGCCCCATATACAACGCCAGGATATTGAAAGCCAAAGGGGCAAATAATGCTGTAGCTGCAATCTTTACATCGAAGGTTAGCTTCTTATCAACCCACACTAAAATTGCCCCTAAAAATCCCAGTAAAGTGGTAAGGGCTCCGGAATTATAAGCCAGAGCATAGATATAAAATTTGGCTGAAAGCAGCATTTGTCCCTTAGTTTCCAAATTACCTGCCCCCTCAAGTAATTTTTGTTGGGCATAAGCAGAATATGGGCCAAAGACAAAATAAAAAGGATCTTTGAAAATAATTAGATTCCACAAAAACCAAAGAAGTATTCCAAAACCTCCTAGAGTAGAAAACAGGACAAGTACACCCTCCAAAGGTTGTGATTTTAATCCATACTTTTTAACCATATACGAGATAATTAAAAGAATACAGACAATCAATAAAAACCAACCATCATAACGGATAAGTGATGCTAACATCACCCAAAATGCTGCTAAGATTAAGTTTAGTATTTCACAATTTTTGTACCACAAAAGCAGGTAATAAACCCCGGCAGTCATAGTTACCAACAGTAAAGTTTCTGTCATGGCAGTTGACTGCAGGTATAAGACATTAATGTTCGAAGCCAAAATAAAAACTCCCAGCATCCTTCCTAACAATCCAACATTCAATTGTTTTAAAAACAAATAGATGAAAACACCTGTAACTACAAACGAAAGCCTGGAGTAGCTCAACTGGGCAGCGTTTGGTTGCCCTTGCCCCATATTTTAATGATTCCAACAATCTGGAATGATTTTATGTGGCATTCCGGATTATCAGGGGCTATCTTT
>JAMCQQ010000223.1:2931-3324 GCA_023379515.1 Actinomycetota bacterium | reverse complement strand
TACTTCAATAAATATAATGTTTGAATTAAAGAGTAATGAAAGAAATTTGCAATGAAATAGTAAATCAGGAAACCTTATTCGTGTTTATGCGAGGATAGGTGTTTGTTGGATATACGAATTTCTCCGTGAACACTGTAAAGAGCAGCCAGAATTGCTAAGGATAAGTATACGTTCCAGATTGGAATATCATAGTATGTTGGACATGGGCTTCCTGATACCGGAGATGCAAAATCACAAACTGCTTTATATACAGTCTGATCTGTATTAAAAATATCTATAAAGCCAACAAAAAGAAAAAGAATGAGGAACACGAAGAACAAACTATGACGTCTAATGACATTCCTTAGTTTCATATAAATTAATCATATACACTTTTGTTTATAAATTGCAAGA
>JAMCQQ010000223.1:2323-2854 GCA_023379515.1 Actinomycetota bacterium | reverse complement strand
CATTACCGTCCCAAACAATTTTCCATACCCCATTTACCTTTGCTCCAAACCACATTCCCCCTCCACCTTCATCACTTACTCCACCTTTTGCATAATTTCCCTCTATTTTCGATACTGAAACAACAAATGTATTGCTATTATATTTTGCTTGTAATGCTTCTTTTATTCCTTTCTCAACCGCTGCTTTCTCATCAATTGTTGGGGTTGGAGTTGATTGAACCTTTGAAACAGGGAAGCTTAAAGTTGTAAGCATTTTTTCATAAATATCTAAATCCTCTTTCTTGCTTAAAGAAAATCTTACTAAAAACGAACTGTTAGGTAGTTGGAAATAGGTTATTGGTAAAGATTCAGAAGGACCTCCTCCACCACGGAATGATTGAACCATCCAGGTCGTCTCATAACCTATTACTCCTTCAGTCGTTTCTACTTTTTTAATAGAAGCGAGCTTATCATAGCCTTGAATTTCTTTAGAAGCAGCTATTTTTACATAATCTTCAAAAGGATCGTTTACATAGTTTCCAATCCTTTGAC
>JAMCQQ010000223.1:0-2313 GCA_023379515.1 Actinomycetota bacterium | reverse complement strand
TTTGTATTTGTGTATGTCTTCCAATTTTCAATTGAAATCGTATTTGGTTTCGGCGTTACCGTGGTTATTGCTTGTTTATCAGGGGTTTTTAATAGCGGACTTTGCTTCAAATTTAAAAAATATGCAGCTCCACCCAAAATTATTAAAACAAGAGCTGCAATCAAAACTTTTATTCCCATTGATAAACCCTTTTTCTTTTCTATTGGATGATCTGGCGCTGAGGGCTCTGTGGGCTGAGTCGTCGGAGATTGATTTTGTTTAGAATCTTTTTCTTCCATTTATTTATCATTTCAGAAGGAAACAAGGATGTCAAATATTCTGCAATCTTTATTAATGGTCATTAATATTTAAAGCTCATCCAAAAATACACAGCACCAATTAAGAGAATAACAAGTCCCCATAAAGTCTGTTTTCCTTTAAACATTTGGGCTTTTTTGTTAACTCGATCAGGAAACACAATCTTTTCCATTCCTTTTATAAGTGTTATCCACCCTAAAATAGTGACCGCAACTCGCCAATCGGCAACCCACAAATTATGTGCAACAACTGTAGCAAGACCTAACAGGAAGGTAATATATCCTGTCGATACTGTAATGGTTCTATCTTCGGTATATTGAATTACTCTACCTAAGAACTTAGCCCCCACAGAAGATAAGCCGAGAATCAGGAACAGGCTCCCCCAAAATCTAGCTAGGAAAACGGAGATATCCATATATTTACTCTAGCATAACTTTAAAAGCTTTTCATAATACAAAATGAGATAAACAGGCGTCTTTATATTCATTTTTTCGTAAAAAGGAATATTAAGTTAAAAGAAGACTAGCTAATTGCAGAAATTCGGCTTGAGAATGGTATCGGGGAAACCATATTGCTTTCGCATTTTATCGCAATCAACATTACCGTTGCCATCCCACACTACTTCCCAACCTTTACCTAAAACTGCCAGCCACATACCGCCTTCCCCTGGTCCACCTTGTCCAAACAAGACACTGCCTGCGGCAAATCCCTGCACTTCTTTATCAATAGTTACCTTAACCTCAGACACTGGTTTTTTATATTTATTTGCTAAGAAGGCAGCTATCGCAGATTGGGTATCTGGATAGGGAGTTGGAGAAATAATTTCTTGAGCTGTGGGAGCAGGCGTAATAGAGGGTAAAAGATTTGGCTTATTTACAACTTGCTTGTTTTGGGAGAATAGGAAATAACCAAATCCTGCTACTGCAAGAATTACTAGGACAAATAAACTTTTAGTCAGGTTCACTAATGTAGTATATCAAATACAAGCTGTTCAGTTCTATAATGCTCCCTGTTCCTAGTTTCGCACTGACCCAAGAAATATCCCTAGTTATCAAGGCTTTTCAGAACCCGATTTGGGCTGAACAGGCAAGACAAAGATTAAGTGAAATTTTGTTAATAACATCTTCAAAAACTTAATATTCGATATAAATCGAAATATTTTAGTAGATATAGAAAAGCTATCTTCGCTCAGATTAGATTTTATAGTCTTAATCATTAAAATATCTATCGTTAACATCTTTATAACTGCTTTAGCATTTTTTATTACTGTTTTCTTATTTTCTTGGGCATCACCTGGTCCGTTCCGTATATTGTTAAGTAATTCATTGTCAACTTCTAAAATTCTACATGATAAAATTCACATACATTCCGCGATAGCTCAACGGTAGAGCAGGAAGCTGTTAACTTCAAGGTTCTAGGTTCGAATCCTAGTCGCGGAGCTGAATAAGTCTTAATCGACCCGTTGGTTTAATATTATGGATGCCACCACCTCTGCATTATTAAAACAGTTGGCAAATAACTTAGAATCACTGAAAAGTCTCAATTCTCCTTTTTATACAAATGCTGGATTTCTTGGTTCATTAATTGCTTCTATTACAGCTTTGATATGGGATTGTCTCAACGGACAACTTTTAGCTAACATAATTGGTGGGTTTATTGCCACTCTCCTTGCATTCTTATTTATAGAAAATCGCTTAAGAAGAAGTATTAATCTAAACGAAAAAATTAGAATGACGAACAACCTTCTTGGCGATTTAGAATTTAATTTTTGGTTGGCTAACGAGCTTATAGATAAAGAGAGTGAATATCTTAAATCGAACAGAATTACTTACGCAAATTATAAAACAAAGGCAATTGAAGATTTCCTATATCAAAGACCTATCGATAAAAATGACGATGTTTATAGGAATGTAAGAATTTTATTGAATAGAATTTTAGAAGTTGACAATGAATTACTTAACAATATACGGAACGGACCAGGTGATGCCCAAGAAAATAAGAAAACAGTAATAAAAA
>JAMCQQ010000222.1 GCA_023379515.1 Actinomycetota bacterium | reverse complement strand
ATGGATTATTCTTGGTTCTCTTTTCTTTTTTTGTATTTTTTAGTAAAAAATGGAGGTTTAAGATAAATACTAAAGATAAAAATATTCCGGAAAAATTCGGGTCCAAAAATGATGAGAAGAGTCTGTACAAATGTTCATCCCAACCCAAATAATACAGATTCGTAGGTTATTGTAAAAAAAAATACTGGACATAGCCAAAAAACGTAAATATCCAACCTGCTATTAACATTGCCAGAAGAAGCTTTTCCTTATTCTGCCTATTAAGCTGCAGGGTAGAAAAGTAAAGAGAACCAAGAATAATCCATCTTAGTAAATAAAGTGAAGAAATAATAAATTGATTCTGAGTATAGGAAAAAATATTAAACAATAATGAGATTGCTGCAAAAAATGTGAATAAAAAAAACGGCTTTTTAAGTTTCCCACTTAGGGAGACTTTTTTTGTTGCGTAAAGTGAAAGAAAAAGTAAAAAGAGGGCAATTGTTAAGACATCTGCTAAGGTAAAAGAAATTCCGTTGTTAAAGCTGTATCTGGCTAGTTCTCCCAGCGGAAATGAAAATAAGACTAAACCAAGAAGCAATTTCCTTAATATATCCACTCTAATCCTCCCAAAGAGTATACCATTATGTTTGTTCTCTTGTTCTCATAAATAAGGTTCCAATTCTTAAATCTTTCAGGTACATCTGTATTCTGGACTACAACATAATTAAAATTGTCTCCCTTTTTAACCCATGAGAAATCAACAAAAGGAAAGTCAACGTAATATAAATTATGAAATCCATAAAGAAGTGCTTTCTGATCTTTCTTAATAGTCCTTGCAAAATAACCGTCTATGTCATAAAAATCACCATAAGAAAAGTTTAGGTTTTTGGCTAAAAACTCACTTCTTGTTTCTTTTCCTAGTAAAAATTGGTAATACCTTTTATTGGCCTCTCCCCTATATCCGATAGAAATAAAAGCAATAAGAAACACCATAATTATCGATAATTTACGGATATTAATATTTTTAACAACTGAGATTGCGTATGCACATAATACAGAAAAGACAGCTAGATACGGTAAATAGTATCTTGAACCTCCGGCGATTGCCGGAACAGATTCACCAATTGTTTCTGAAATAACCCAAATAAACAAAGCTGCTGTAATGTATACAGCCATAATTTTCCCTTCAATTTTTAGCTTCTTAAAATAGACAATAATAAGAGGCAAAATAATTAAATATATGGGAGAAACGGGATCCTGGGACTGAGTAAATAAAATCCAGATTTGCCGCACTGCATAAGCCAAATTAAAACCTGTAATGATAGAGAAATTATTAAACCCTATTAAATTACTAAAATAGGGGTAAATAGGATTTCCTATATTTAAGTAGGAAAAAATAAACCAAGGAAGAGGAACCAGCAGGCTTAAAAAAATAAAAAGAGCTGAATTTTTTAAAAAAAACACTATGCTTTTTTTATTCTGTATCGTAATGAGAATGAGGAGGCAGATAAAAACTAAAACAGAACTTAGTGCAAGAAGTTTAATCGAAATTGAAAAACCGATTAAAAGAGCTGACTCAATAAGCCATTGAAATTTATTCGTCTTTAACCATTTTAAAAACCCTAAAAAGGCTATCCCTTCAAAAAATGTCCTTATTAAATCAATATAAGCAGCCGACGACTCCCAGGCAACCACAAGGTTAGAATAAAAAATTAAAACAGCCAGTAAAGCAAATGAAGCAGTCATAAATCTTCTGGCAATCTTATAAATTACAGCTAAGCTTAAAATCCCGAATGAAAACTGAACTAGTTTCGCAGCCATATCGCCGGAAATTGCCAATGCAGGAATAAACAATAAATCTGCAAGCTTTGGCATTACGGAATAATATAATAAGTTCCCAGGAATATAAAAAATAGAATTGTTCTGCAAATAAAGTTTCGGTAGCGTAAGATGATACCATAATGCATCAAAACTTATTTCAGGAGTAAAAACTATAATAAAGTTTAATAATATCTGAAGAAATAATAAAATACTTGATATCAGTAAAAGCTTATCTTTTTTAATTATTTTAAGATTTGGTATTAATTTTAAGACTTCAATTATCTTTTTCCTGTAATAAACAACAGCAATAAGCCAAAAAGCAGCCGAGGATATTATTATCACTTCTTTGAAAAGTAATCCTGACAACCCTAAAGCAAAAATAATATAGGAGTAAATTCCGACTAAGAACGCTATTTCAAACATATTCCTCCCCTGCAAAGCAAGTGGATAATATAAAAATAGAAAATCAACAATGACCAGCCGATAAAAATAAAAGAAGAAACTACTTTTCTTTCCATAGAAACCAAAGCTTTCCTCTAACCAAGAAGGAATGAAAGCTCATGGTAATTGCAAATACTAATCCAGGCAGACCGTCTAAGAATCCCAGCTTTAAAACATAATTTAAGAAAAATTTTCCTTTTGGGTAAGCAATAATACTAAACCAGGTCGCTTTTATTCCCTTCATTTTTAACTCAGTAGCCCGCAAATCAGTATAAAAATTTATCTCTTTTAAAAATTCTGTCATTGTCTGATGAGGAAGATGAATAAGGCTGTTATTAAGTTCTCCTATTTTATGATCAATATTCCACTTTTCATGAACTTTACCTTCCCAAAGTCCTTTTCCTTTTCTTCCAACCCTTAATAGCCTTATATTTCCTGTTTCTCCGTGGATTAAAGTTCTTCCCCAAAGCACATCTCTTCTTTTTATGAGAAATCCGTTATAAGATGCATTTTTAATATTTTCCAGAATTTCAATCTTAAGAGAGTCTGAAATTCTTTCATCCGGATCCAGAAAGATAATCCATTCTTCTTTTGCTTTTGACAAGCCAAAGTTTCTCTGGCTGGAAAAATCTCCGTTAAGACTTCTCTTAAATACTTTTGCTCCTTTTGCTTTTGAAATCTCTTCGGTCCGGTCATCTGAAAAATCATCAATAACAATAATTTCTGAGCAGAAATCCAAGCATTCAAGACAATCTATGATATTTTTTTCTTCGTTTTTTGCAAGAACAATACCTGTTATCATTCCTTTTTTCTAACTTCAATTCCTTTTGGCGTCTCTTCTATTATATAAGTTAAACTGCTGCCTTTAACAGGAGCATGTTTTTTCCACCATAGCAAGTATTCATATCCCATTGTAAAACTTTCAAACTGGCTGCCTGGGCCGCTTCCGACAATATCAAATTTTCTTCCGTTTGATAGTCTTATTAGTTTATCCATAGCATCCCTTTTGTTCTTCATCAGCTTATTTGATAAATAATTATTACTAATTAAAAAGTTAAGATTAAGAATTATGGAAATCAATAGAAAAAGAGCTATAAATATTCTTATTTTTTTAACAGATATTATCCAGGCGTAGAATAATCCCGTTAATAGGGCAACCACCGGAAAAAACATAGGTAGATAAGCGCTTGAAGCAGTCTTGTTAAAAATAAAGCCTATAAAAGGAACAAAAAGAAACAGTAATATAATTACTTTTGGCATCTTAAATCTCTTGTCCTCATTTAAAAAATAAAGTAAAGTTACCAGAGATAATGAAAATATACCGAAGGAAACAAGCTTATCCAAAGGGAATATGAAAACAGAATAATTCTGAAGTATAAAATTTAGCATAAATACTAGATTTCCCGATGCAGTAGAAAAAATTCCAAATACGCTCAAGCCTTTATAGACAAGCCATGCCATAAACTTCAGAGTCTGAGGAAACCCGTGATTAAAATCATAGATGACAAACGGCATCATCGGAACAATAAAAGCAAAAAGAGAATACAAGATAACCTTGGGTTTAAGAACTTTTACCGCGAATTCCTGCTTTTTTATCAGTCCGAAGGCAAGAATGATAAAAACAGTTATGGCAAGCAAAAATGTCGCAAGCTCAAAATTATACAAAAGGGCTAAAATAAACACGATCCATGGAAAATAATTTCTTCCTTTTAACCATAAAAAAACAAAGTAGATCAAAAGTATTGTTAATAGAGGAATTGAACTGGTGTGATAAGGCATCCTGGCAAAGAGTATTGCAATAGGAGAAAATGCATAAATTAAAGCGGCAAAAATTCCAACGTCTGAACTGAACATTTTTTTTCCGGTGAAATAGATCAAGTAAGCAGTAATCAAGTTCAGATATATTGATAAGAGTGCACCGTTTACTGGATTAAATCCGAATATTTTAAAGATAAATGTCAGCATATATGTCCACAGAGGCCCCTGATGAATCCATGTATGGCTTGAAGTAATTCCGACAAGAGGAATCTTCCCCGAAACAATCATTTCTCTGGCTGAAAGGTAAAACCATCCTTGATCGCCTATAAAAGTCATCGAGTCTTTAATATCGGTTAGAGAAAGAAATAGCGAACTAATAAGTATAATTAAAATGAAAAAAGAATACCTGTTAATGTTTAAAAAAAAGTTAGTAATAACAGCCGAAAGCAGTCCATAATTTTTTTTAAAATAATAATATCTACTTTTATTAAAAATTTCGTTTATGTCTTTTCTTTTTTTTGTACTTACTTCCCAAAAATGGATTACTCTTGCACCCGAAATGATTATTAATAAGTAGTTTAACTCTTTTATCCTTCTACACAAATCATTCTCTTCAAAATACAGAAAGAAGTTTTCGTCAAAACCACCTACCTGATCAAATAATTTCTTAGAAATCATAAACGCGGTTCCTGGAACAGATTCAACAAGATGGTCTTTATTTTTATTCCAACCCTTTTGCCAAAAATTTCTAGATATACTGTTATTCGGAAAAAGCTTGTTTAGAAACGAATGGGAAAAAATTGCTCTTCCAGGAGTTAATTCAAGAGTTCCCTGCAGTTTATATGGTTTTTCATTTTTATCAAGAAGGAGTGGAGCAGCAATTTCGACTTTTTTGTTCCTTGCTAAGAATTCGGCTAGCCTATCAATACAGCTTTTTTTAACAATTGTGTCAGGATTTAGAAAAAAAAGATAATTTCCTTTTGCATATTTTGCTCCCAGGTTATTACCTGCACCATATCCAATATTTTTTTCACTCGGGATATAGCGTACATTTGGAAATGTTTTTTTTAAGTCATTTTCCAAATCCTTAACTTCATCATTGTCTACAACAATAATTTCAAAGGGTGTTTTTGGTTTAGAAGATTTTATAGATTTAATACAATCCAATAATTCCTTTTTTACTTTATAGTTAACGATTATTATAGATACCATCTTAATTAGAAATTAGACTATTACTCACAATAGAATCATATAAAATATCTGCAACTTTTTGATTTCCGTCCTCAGTAAGATGAACCATGTCGAAAAAATAGTTTAAGTTCTTCGGAATACTTGCATCAATATCTATAAAATACGTATCCGTATCCTGAGCAATTTGACGTGTCCTACTATTAAACAGATTAAGTCCAAATCTCAGGGAATCCAGATCATAATATTTTCCTTCCTTCATGCAAAGAGGAGATATTATAACTTTGGCTTCTTCCAAACTGTTCCTTTCTTTTAATAGACTTGCCTGATTTCCGATAATAAGGGGGATTTGTCTGTCTTTTACCAATTCGATTATATACCTTAAATTCCTGTCATAGGCTTCAATACTGGGAAATTCCTTAACGGAAACCGTGTTTTTTTTATTAATCAAATTCTGCGCAGAGGAAGCAAGATATTGTTTTTTAAACTTATTAGTAATATCCGAATAAAGATTATCTTTTGCAGATTTTAGAAAAAAATCAAGCGTGAGAAGTTTAAATTGAATTATTGGCTGTGGCTTAAAATAATTAAAAATTATATTTGCAATTATTCCATATGTATGAGAATAATCACTCTTGTACACTCCATGAGAAACTACCCCTTCTGATAAGCATGACTGCCATAAATCATTAACCCCATGCCAGACAATAATTAAATCCGGCTTAAGATCTAGAATTTTAAACATTAGTTGAATTGCTGAATGCTGAGAGGTATAAAAATCTTTTCCGGCATTAATAACTTCTATCTTTTTTGACGGAAAATCTTTTCTGAGTTTTTTTTCCAGAAGTCTTGCAGCATTTTTTTCAAATATAACTTCTCGGTTAAGAACAGTTGAGCCTCCAAGGATAGCAATCCTAAAGGTGTTTTTATTTTTAGCTTGGGAAATTTCTTCCCCGCGAAAACCTAGAGAATTAACCGTAAGGTTGTCATTTTTTGCTAACTGTGATTGCAAAAAAGGATTGAAATTATCTAAAGTATAAGCATAAGTATTTGACTCATAATCCCTGTACTTAATCCTCAGGGCATATTCTGAAACAGAAAAAAAAAGGAATTATTGGATTGTAT
>JAMCQQ010000221.1 GCA_023379515.1 Actinomycetota bacterium | reverse complement strand
CAACAGGAAAGCCTGGATTGACTATGTTTACCTCCGGACCTGCGGGTACTAATGCCATGACCGGCGTCTTAGGGTGTTGGCAAGATTCGATCCCACTTATTGTAATATCTGGACAAATAGCGAGAAAATTTATGGGTGCAGGAACAAAAATGGGAGTAAGACAGCTTGGCGTTCAGGAAATGAATGTAGTTGACCTTGTTAAGCCAATGACAAATTATGCAAAACTTGTTATGGATCCATTAGACATAAGATATGAGCTAGAAAAAGCATGGCATTTAGCAACTACAGGAAAAAAAGGGCCCGTTTGGCTAGACATTCCACTTGATGTTCAAAGTGCAATGATAGATGAAAAGTCTCTTAGAAAATTTGATCCATCAGAAATTACTCCAAAATACATTACAGATAAAAAAGAGATAGAAAGATTAGTAAAACAAACAATAGGTAAAATTTCTAAATCAAAAAGACCTGTTCTTTATGCCGGTCATGGAGTTAGGCTAAGCGGAGCCTATACAGAATTTATGGAGTTACTGGATTTATTAAAGATTCCAGTATTGACTAGTTATGTAGGATACGACATGGTTCCTACCGACCATCCTTACTTTTTTGGCAGATCCCATGCCTTGGGTCAAAGAGCTGCCAATATTATTATTCAAAATAGCGATTTAATATTATCGATAGGCGCAAGGATGGATCTGTTAACGGTTGGTTACACACATGAAGCCTTCGGGAGAGCTGCATACAAAATTATGGTAGATGTAGATAGACATGAGATAAAGAAGCCAATACTCAAAGTAGATCTTCCTGTAAATACAGATGCAAAATTGTTTATCCGGGAAATGATTAAGCAACTTAAAAAGAAGAAGGTGGATTTAAAAATTGAGTCTTGGCTTAAATATGGAAGAAGTTTAAAGAAAAAATATCCAAATGTTCCCAAGGAATTTTGGGATGAAAAGAAATATGTTAATCCATATTGTTTCATAGAAGAAAGCTGCAATCAGTTTAAACAGGATGAGATAATTGTGCTAGCAAATGGCATTAATGTCTTAAATTGTTCTTATCAGGCGTTTATTGTCAAAAAAGGACAACGCGTAATTTTAAATTTAGGGTCTGCAACAATGGGGTATTCTCTTCCGGCAGCAATTGGAGCTTCTTTTGCTTTTAATAATAAGAAAAGAATCATTTGTATGGAAGGAGATGGCAGTATCCAGATGAATATTCAAGAACTGCAAGCCGTAAAACATTACAATCTGCCAATTAAAATATTTATTCATAGTAATGGTGGATACTTATCAAATAAAAATAGCCAAAAAAACCTCTTTGGAGGAAGATTTGTCTGCGCAGGGCAGGACAGCGGTATTTCTGCTCCTGATTTTGTTAAAGTTGGCAGGGCCTATGGGATTAAATCTATAAGGATAAAAAACCATAAAGAAATGCACAAAAAAATTAAATACGTATTAAATTACAAAGGTCCTATTATTTGCGACATAGATGCTTTAAAGGAATTTAGTTTGAATCCAAAATTATTAACTAAGAAAAAGCCTGATGGATCTTACTATTCCCCGCCACTTGAGGATATGTGGCCATTCCTGCCTCGAGAAGAACTAAAAAAAGAAATGATCATACCATTAATAGATGAAGAATAAAAAAAATGTTTTGATTACAGGATCTAATGGTTTTGCTGGAAAAAATCTGAAGGGATATCTTAATGGCAAATATAACCTCCTTACTCCAACTCGTAAAGAATTAAATCTCCTAGATGAAAAACAAGTAGATAGTTTTTTTAAAAAAAATAAAATTGATGTAGTTATTCATACGGCTGTAGTTGGGGGGAGTCGAGCGGAGGAAGCAGAGGAAAGTGCCTTAGGTCAAAACATGAGAATGTTTTTTAATATCTTAAGGAACAAAAAATATTTTAAAAAAATGATTCATTGTGGTTCGGGAGCAGAGTATGACAAGCGCTTTCCAATAGTAAAAGTTAAAGAAGAAGATTTCGATAGAAAAGTCCCTCAGGACGAATACGGATATGGAAAATATCTTTGTTCAAAATATATAGAAAACGTAGACGGCATAGTGTGTTTAAGAATATTTGCTTTGTTTGGGAATGGGGAAGATTATAGATATCGTTTTATTTCAAATGCAATATGTAGAAACATTTTTGGAATGCCAATAACTATGCGTCAGGATGTTTATTTCGACTACATTTATATAAAAGACTTTGTTAGAATAGTAGAATATTTTATAGAAAATAATGGTAAGTATAAATTTTATAATATTGGTACAGGCAAACGAATAAACATAAAAGCAATTGCTGAGAAAATTAATCAACTTGCTGATAAAAAATCTAGAATCCTCGTCAATAAAAAAGGACTTAATGACGAATATACCTGTGATAATAAAAGGTTGATAAAGGAGATTAAAGGATTTAAATTTACTGATTTTAATGACTATATGGTAGATTTATATAATTGGTATAAGGAAAATAAGAAAAATATAAATAAGGACTTATTATGAAAAAAAGAACAATATTGCTAACTGGTGCTTCAAGGGGAATCGGAAAAGCAATTTTTAACAAATTACAAAAAGATTATGAAATTATAGCTCCAACTAGAAGAGAACTCGATCTTTCGGATAATAAATCAATAGATGTTTTTATAAAGAATAATAAAAATGCAAAGATAGATATTATAATCAATAATGCCGGTATTAATTTTCCACAATGGATAGAAGAAATGTCAGATGAAAACATAGAAAGCACAATACAGATTAACTTAATTGCTCCGATTCGCTTAATCCGCGGATTTGTCGGTAATATGAAGAAAAATAAATGGGGCAAGATAATTAATGTAAGCTCAGCCTTTGGAATTGTTGCAAGAGGCAAGCAGACTCTTTATGCTGCCACAAAACATGGAATTAATGGAGTTACCAAAGCATTGGCTTTGGAGCTAGCTAAGGATAATATCCTGGTTAATTCTGTATGTCCGGGTTTCACAAAAACAGACCTAGTCGTTAAGAAAAACAGTCCTGAGAAAATTGCATTACTTGAAAAAGACATTCCCTTAGGCAGACTAGCTGAACCTGAAGAGATTGCAAATTTAGTTGCATTTTTAATTTCTTCAGATAATACTTATATCACAGGATCTTCCATAATAATTGATGGGGGTTTTGTCTCAAAATAAAATGAAAACTCCGAATAAGAAAGAAAAAACTCCACTTTTAAGCTTACATCTTAATGTTTACAATGAACAGGATAATCTGGAAAACGTATATAAAGAGTGCAGGGATGTTTTAAAAAAAGCTAAAATCTCCTATGAGATGATTTTTGTTGAAGGAGGTTCGAGTGATTGTTCATGGAAAGTGCTGAAGAAGTTAGCTGCAAAAAATAAAAATTGTAGGGTTTTTCAGGCAGAAATGGAACCGGGAAAAAAATTAAATGCAGGAATGAGAGTTGCTAAAGGGAAATATTTTGGTTATTTGTGTTCCGATGGTCAGGATGATCCAAATATCTTACCTGAGTGCATTAGGTTGCTTGAAAAAGATAAGGCAGATTTTGTAAAAGGAAGAAGAATTGATAGGCAATATTGGCAAAGGAAATTTATCTCAAGAGTATATAACAGAATCTGCAGATTGCTTTTTGGAATTAAACTCAAAGACGTCAATATGCATCCCAAAGTATTTAAAAGAGATCTTGTTAAAGATATAAATTTAATTTCAAAAGGTGAGAGCGTAGATTTGGAAATTGTTTTGAGAGCAAAACAAAAGGGATACAGAATGATGGAACTTCCCTTGCAAGAGAGAGATAGAGAGGGAGGAAAATCTAGTGTTAATTTAATTGTAGCTCTCAAAATGATTAGGGATATGCTTTCTTATAAATGGGGAAGTAAAGGTAAAGCTATTAATTAGTCTTACAACAAGCAAATGCTCAAAAAAATAAAAGCACTACGTGCAGGATTGGTTT
>JAMCQQ010000220.1 GCA_023379515.1 Actinomycetota bacterium | reverse complement strand
CGGCTTTATAATTATTTAGCCCAACAGGCTACTCCTAAGTCCTCAAAAATACATTAGATTTTTCATTTTCTCCAGAAGTTACCCGCTTATTAAAAAACACAAAAAAAATCTTGACAAATCAGCTAAAATATTATAAACTTACTGACTTATACATTCAGGTATCATAACATTAATTTAAATAACCTTTTTTACCAAAGAATTAAGAGATTGAATAATTTCTTGAGGGTAAGGTTTTTTTTGTTTAAAGGCTTTACCAACAAAGCGAAAAAGCTTCTGCTGGAGTAGCTCAGTTGGCAGAGCACGTCCTTGGTAAGGACGGGGTCACGAGTTCAATTCTCGTCTCCAGCTTAAACCTACAAAAATATGCGTGAAATTATAACTTTAGAGTGTACGGTTTGTAAAAATAGAAATTATACGACGGATAAGAATAAAAAGTTGCATCAGGATAGGCTTGAGCTTAGTAAGTTCTGCAATTCCTGTCATAAGCATACCCCACATAAAGAAATTAAATGAGCGCTTAATTTATGTAGCCTTTGGCTCCATAAATTAATGCGTGAATTTATCCCGGCAAGGCCGGGGAAAAATATAGGGGCGTCGGTTAATGGCAAACCAACGGTCTCCAAAACCGTGACTGCAGGTTCAAGTCCTGCCGCTCCTGTAATTAACAGCAGGAGCAGATAGTAGTAAGGAGATCCAAGAGTGAATTTTAGTTTAAAAACAATAATTGAAATTGCTTTAGCAGCTTTAGTATTATTTCTTGTAATCAAGAATTACCAGAAAATAAAAATTTTTTTAACAGAAGTAAAAACGGAGTTAAGCAAGGTAGCATGGTCAACCAAAAAAGAACTAATGGCTTCAACGGTTCTGGTCATTACGATAACGGTAATTATGACGATTTTTATCGGGATAGTGGATCTGGTTTTATCCAGGTTCCTAAGCGCGGTTTTTAAATGAAAAGCTGGTACGTAGTCCACACACAAACAGGCATTGAGGAAAAAGTAAAAGCATCTTTAGAGAAAAAGATTGCCGCTAAAAGCATGCAGGAAGTAATATCAAGCGTGGTTATTCCTACCGAACAGGTTTCTGAAGTCCGCTCCGGAAAAAAGAAAATTACGCAGAGAAAATGAAAAATCTAATGTATTTTTGAGGACTTAGGAGTAGCCTGTTGGGCTAAATAATTATAAAGCCGGATAAACTGAACCAAAGACAGTTCTTCCGCCCGGGCATTTATACTAACCCCTAAATCGGATAAAACTAGTTCGAGCTCAAGCCTAGTCAAAAATTCGCTTAAACTGTTTCTTAAAGTCTTTCTCCTTTGGCTAAAAGCAGTGCGAATTAATTTAAAAAGCCCATCCTCATCTTTAACTTCTATTTCCGGCTTTTCCCTGAACTCTAAAGCTAAAAAACTTGAATCAACCTTAGGCATAGGCTTAAAGCAACTGTTTTTTATATTAAACAAAATCTTTGCTTTAGCGTAATATTGTACAAAACAACTAAAAGATCCGTAATCTTTCGAGCCCGGGATAGCTATAACCCTTCTGGCAAATTCTTTTTGGACGGTTAAATATACATCTTTAATATGATTAGAATGGTTGATTAAATGTTCAATTATGGGGCTTGAAATATAATAGGGAATATTGCCAATAATTCTTAGCTTTTGTCCTATCCGGTTTGATTCGCAAAACTTAGTTATATCAAATTTTAATATGTCATTTTTAATAACCTGGCAGTTATTTAAACCATTTAAGTTTTTTTCCAATTCTGGATATAGCCGCTGGTCAATCTCCAAGGCGTAAACCTGTTTTACAACCTTAGCCAGTGCCAAAGCAAGCTCTCCCCTGCCTGACCCAATCTCTAAAACAATATCTGCACCGGTAAAACTAGGAGAAGAAATGATTTTTCTTATAATATTTTTATCAACGAGAAAATTCTGGCCTAAGCTTTTCTTTGGTTTAATGTACATTTTATCGCCAACTTTAAAGCGGCTATTAAGGAATCCGGGGTTGCCAACTGAGGCTTATTAGCTATATCAAATGCAGTGCCGTGTAACGGGGAAGTACGGACAAAAGGCAAGCCATAAGTAAGGTTGACGCCGTTTTCAGCGCCGGTTAATTTTAAAGGAATAAGCGCCTGATCATGAAAAGCTACAACCACACAATCGAAACTATTTTTAAAAGCCCGAGATATTGCCACATCAGCAGAAAGCGGCCCTTCTATAATCACGCCTTTAAACTTACTTTTTAAGCTTGATGATATAATCGGTAGTCAACAGATGGATTTAAACCAGGCTAAAGATAAAATTCGTGAATTTTTGATTGAAAAGAAGACACAAGAAGCATTGTCAGATTGGGCAGATGAACTTAAAAAACAATCCTACATTAAAATCATCGAAAATTAGAGTCGCTCTTACCATAGGGGATCCCCTAGGCATCGGTCCTGCAATTACTTTAAAAGCGCTTAAAATTTTAAATGAGAAGGCAGATTTAACGGTTATCGGCAGCCGTTTTGTTTTAGAAAAACAGGCTAAAGCACTGGGGATAAAAATTGCTAATCAGTTATTAGATTTAGATAATATTTCTAATAAAGATTCTCCTCTTTGCCGAGTAAGCGCTTATGGCGGCAAGGCTTCAATTGAATATTTAGATAAGGCTCTGGATTTATTATATAAAAATAAAGTAGACTGTCTGGTAACCTGCCCGATTTCAAAAGAAGCAATCAATCAGTCAGGTTTTAAATACTCGGGCCATACCGAGTATTTGGCGGATAAAACAAATACAAAAGAGCCGCTTATGATTTTACTTAATAATAAATTGAAGTTTAGCCTTCTTACTAGGCATGTCTCCATTAAAGAAGTTCCTCGATTGTTAAATATAAATGATATCGAAAAAAATATATTTAATTCTATCGAGTGCTTAAAGTCCCTTTTTTTAGTAAAACAGCCTAGGCTTGTTGTCTGCGGGTTGAATCCGCATGCTTCTGACAACGGCTTAATCGGCAAAGAGGAGAAAATGTTTTTTACTCCGGCTATTGAAAGCTTAAAAAGTAAGTTTAAAGGCGTGATTATAGAAGGGCCGCTTTCTGCTGATGTGGCAATATCTCGGGCTTTTAAAAATAGTTTCGATTGTGT
>JAMCQQ010000219.1 GCA_023379515.1 Actinomycetota bacterium | reverse complement strand
TGCTAATACCGAGCTGATCAGCCATTCTCCCCTGTATTATTTTTTCACCAGGTCTTAGACTGTTATCAATTATAAAGGATTTAACAGTATGGTAAGCTTTTTCGCTTAAAGAATTATGTTCAATTTTAAAATTTGAAAATCTTTCCATAAAATAATCATTTTGCTTTACATAAGATAAAACCGATTATAGAACAAAATATAAATTATATTATATACAAATTATATAATATATAGTAAGCTATTATTCTGTCAATATATTTTTTTGAAGTTTCTTCATATAAAAATCCCTATTCTCTTTCAATATATCTACAATATTCAATTTAAAAGGACATTTACTTTCACATGTCCGGCATTCTTTACACTCAGAGGATTTTTTAACCTCTCTTATATACTCGTCACTAAATACTATAGTTTTGCTTAATCTCCTATAATTTGTCTTTACGAAATTAATTACAGGTATGTTTATACCGGCAGGGCATGGCATACAATACCTGCAATCTCTACAGTAGTTGTTTCCTAACCCCTCAGCTATTTTAGACATTTTCAAAATATCTTTTTCTGTTGTTTTCCCTGGTTTTTCAATATATTTTAAGTCCTGTCTTAGCTCCTCAATACTTTCAACACCTACTACAGGAATCGCTTCCTTGAACTGACTTAAATATTTGAAACATAGTTCTACATCCATAATCCTGCCACCCCCCAGAGGTTTCATTGCCAGAATACCTATATTTTCAGAAATAGCCCTTTTATAGATTTTGTCTTCTGTAAACTCACTGGTTACAAAATTTATTGGTATCATGAGAACTGAAAACTTACTTATCTGATAATATTTTTCAATGACATCCCTGGAATGGCATGAAAAACCAATATGTCCTATTTTTCCTTTTTCATTCTCTTCTATTACCAGTTCGAAAATTCCGTTTGCTGACAAATCATTAAATCTTTCCAAAGAACAGTCATGAAAAAGAAAAATATCTAGATAGTCGGTTTTAAGATTCCTGAAACTGGATTCCAAATCTGCTCGAAAAAGTTTTTTTGAGGTATTCATCGATTTTGTTGATAAAAATACTGTATCCCTTTTCTTTTTAATTGCTTCTCCAATGATTTCTTCACTATATGAATACG
This sequence comes from Actinomycetota bacterium, assembly GCA_023379515.1. The sequence continues at coordinate 2,762 of JAMCQQ010000219.1, read as the reverse complement.
CATGGGCAGTATCTATCAAATTAATTCCCAGATCAATCGCTTCCCTTACCAAATAAACAGCATTTTTTCTTTCAATTCTGGAAATCTCTATTCCACCAAGAGCAATCTGAGAAACCATTAAGTTTGTTTTACCTAGTTTTTTAAAAATCATTTAAATAGCAGTGTAGTAATTATTTTATTTATATCTTATTTATAAACACAACAAGATTTATGTAGGAATTATCCTATTTATTCTTCTGGTAGAGTTTACAGAATCTCCAGCAGCAATTTGCAAAACAGTTAAAGCATCTTATACCAAAAATGAAGATTTTTTTATCTGTTGGGTATTTAATTTTTCTCTTGCTAACAGGTTTGATCAATTTGGCCATATCTTCTCCTTAACTTATATCAGAATTGCCCTCTGGTTTGCAATTTCAAAAAGTATAATTTATATTTTATAATATTTTATTTATTTTAAAACAAATAAATAATAAAATATACAAAATAGCAGAGAAAAATTTAACATTTATAACAACAGATCTTCATCCAAATGAAAATTTTAAAAAAGTGAATTTTAATTTAAATTTCAGAGAACATACATACATGGAAATTATTAAAGAGATAAAAGAGGAAATTCAAGAGCTTATAAATATAAGACGTGAACTTCATAAAATACCTGAAATCGGATTCAGAGAAGTCAGGACATCGGAATTTATAGAAAAAAAACTTAAAGAATTTGGCTTAAGTATTAAAACAAAAATAGCTAAAACGGGTGTAGTTGGCCTAATTAATACATCAACAACTTCAGGTAAAACTATAATGCTTAGAGCAGATATGGATGGGCTTCCTATTCTGGAAAATACCGGTGTTGATTATGCTTCTAAACATGAAGGTTTTATGCATGCGTGCGGTCATGATGGACATATGGCTATTGCATTAATTACAGCAAAAATATTATCGAGAAATAGAAATCTGTTAAATGGAAATGTAAAATTTGTATTTCAACCTGCTGAAGAATCACCAGGCGGAGCAAAACCAATGATTGAGGCAGGGATTCTTAAAAATCCCAATGTAGATGTTGTAATAGGACTCCATATTTGGAATAAAATTGATTCAGGTCAAATAGGTATTCGAACCGGTCCAATAATGGCCAGTGTCAACTCTTTTAAGATAAACATAATTGGTAAAAGTGCACATGGAGCTATGCCACAGGATGGTGTAGATGCTATAACAGTCTGTAGCAGAGTAATAGAGTCTCTGCAGACAATTGTAAGCAGAGAAATTAATCCGATTTCTCCATGTGTGATTACAATAGGTAAAATCCATGGAGGGACTGCATTTAATATTCTTGCCCAGGAGGTTGAACTTGAAGGCACCATAAGAACGCTGGATCCAAATTTAAACGAAATTATAGCATCAAAAATGAAACGAATGATAAAAGGTGTTACAGAGAGTATGAATGCAAAATATAAATTTGATTTTAAACATATGTATCCTGTAACAATCAATGATAAGAATATAACAAATACGGTGTCATTATGTGCTGCGGAAACGGTCGGAGTTAAAAATGTAATTGAAGCCGAGCAGACAATGGGCGGAGATGATATTGCATTCTATCTGCAAAAAGTGCCGGGCTGCTACTTCTTTCTGGGGTCATCAAAAAAAGAAAAAAATCAGGATTATCCTCTGCACAGCAGCAGTTTTAATTTTGATGAAAATTGCCTTAAGATAGGTGTTGAAGTCATATTAAGAGCAATATTTAAAGTTTTATAAAAAATATGTTTATTTTCTGCCTCGTTTGGCTTAATCGCATTAATGTAATTAAAAAACAGGAAAACTTTTACCAAGCATAATTATCTAGAATCATTTTTTAAAATAAAAGGTACAATATGAAAAATATAGCGATAGTATGCGACGTAATAAAAAATGAATTTACAAAATATAAAGATGATATTGATAACCACCTTGACTGCATATTTTTGGAGCAGCATCTGCACAATACTCCTGATTTAATGAATAAAAAGCTTCAGGAGGCTATAGACAATGTGGGTGATGATTACGATAGAATACTGCTTGAATGCGGCCTTTGCAGCAATGGAGTTGTTGGTTTAAAATCTGAAAAACATGAAATAATGATGCCCAGGGTAGACGACTGCATCAGCCTATTTCTGGGTTCAAAGAAAATATATTTTGAAGAGTTTGAAAAAGACCCTGCAACTTACTATCTTTGCAGGGGCTGGATAGAATACGGGGGAGATACATATAGAGAGTATCTTGTATGGACGAGCCAGGAGAATAAAGTCCCGTCTGAATGGCTTGAGCAAAAAAAGTTTACGGACAAAAATACGACATGGAAATCTCTAAGTTTTTGTTTGTAGAGATGATGAAGAATTATAGACAGGTAACACTTATTGATAATGATGACCTTGAAGATATTCACAGAAAATATGCCAGTGACATGGTTGCTTTCATGAGCAAAATGCTGGGAAGGAAAATAATTTTAAAGAAGCTTAAGGGCTCGTCCGAGTTTTTAAGAAAACTGATGAAGTATGAGTATGACGATATTAATTTTTTAAAAATAAAAGCAGGACAAAAAATACTTCAAAAAGATTTTATAAAGCTGGAAAAGCCAGCCTCCTAAATTTCAAGTTTTTCCAATTTCTTTTCCTCGTCAGTGATTCTCAGGGAATCTATAAGCTCTTCAATATTTCCTTCAACTATTTCGTCCAGCTTATACAGCGTAAGATTAATTCTATGATCAGTGACTCTCCCCTGCGGATAAT
>JAMCQQ010000218.1 GCA_023379515.1 Actinomycetota bacterium | reverse complement strand
TTTGTGGAAAGGGAGGTCAGGCTGTTTCAAATGAAGTAGGACAACCAACAATACTCGTAAGCGAGATAACTGTTGGCGGTACAGAAATTTAAAACCTATAAGGTAATAAATCAATATAAATTATGGTTAAAAGAAAAAATATTAAAAGTCTTGCTGATTTTTGCAAGGATGCTTCACTAAAAATAAAAAAATTAGAAGTAGATGAATTTGAAATCTACGGTGCAAGTTCAACGCATAACGAACTGGAACTTTTTAACGGTCAGATAGATAATTTATCATTTGCAGAAACAAAAGGTATTGGAATAAGAATTTTTAAAGATAAGAGAGTGGGATATTCATATACTTCAATACTTGACAAATATAATATAGAAAAATGTATAGATAGGGCTTTTTCGAATTCACTAATTACTTTTCAGGAGGAATATAACTATCTGCCAATGGAAAGTGAGTTTAAAAGCAGTAAAGGTATCATAGATAAAAAAATATTGTATTCAGAAGATTTCTTTAATTTCGATATAAAACAAAAAATAAATCTTGCTAAAGAGCTTGAGATTCTTGCTAAAAAAAAGGATAAGAGAATCACAGGAATAAATAACTTAATCTATGAAGACAGCCTTGATGAAGTAATGATTTTAAATTCAACTGGTTTTTTTGATAGCTACAGGACTACTTCAGCCTTCATTTATTTAAGTGTAATCTCAAAAGAAAAAGATGATACATCAACCGGTGATTTTTTTGGATATGATAGAAGTCCGGGAAAATTTAATCTGGAAGAAATTGCTGCAAATGCAGTAAATAGATCGGTTTCCATACTTGGAGGGAAAAAGATAAAATCTCAGATGGTAGATATTGTTCTTGATCCATTTATTGATAATCTTGATCCAAGTCCTCCTGCAAGTATAGTTACTGCTGACACTGTTCAAAAAGGCAAGTCACTTCTTAAAGATAGGATAGGCGACAAAATTTTTAAGGGTGATTTTGACATCATTGATGATGGAACCTTATCCTATGGTCTTGCTTCAAAACCTTTTGATGGTGAAGGAGTACCAAAAGGAAAGACAGCCATTTTTGAAAATGGTATATTAAAAACTTATCTTTACAATACATATACTGCAAGAAAAGATAAAAAGTTTTCTACGGGAAATGCTGTTCGATCTTCGTATAAATCAATTCCTGAAGTCGGCGTTTCAAATTTTTATTTGAAACCTTCAAAAACCAGCCTGGAAAAAATTATCAAGTCTGTTGATAAAGGCTTTTATGTAATAGATATAATAGGGCTGCATTCCGGAACCAATCCAATTTCAGGACAAATAAGTGTTGGTGCAAAAGGTTTATGGATTGATAAAGGTTCCTTTTCAAAGCCAGTTAAAGAAGTGACAATTGCAACTGATTTATTGAGCTTTTGTAAAAGCATAGATAAGATAAGTGATGATTTAAAGTTTATGCCTTCTGGCGGTTATATAGGAAGTCCCTCGATGCTTGTCAAGGACATTGCCTTAAGCGGCAAATAAAATTTTAAATATTGTAGTAAATACTGGATTAAAACTTGAATATATTACAATCAACAATATTGGGAATTACGCAGGGATTGGCAGAATTTTTTCCTGTAAGCAGCTCAGGCCACCTGGTTATAATTCCATATTTTTTTAAATGGCATTATCTGCCCTTATATTATGCTGTAATATTGCATTTTGCAACTCTGCTTTCGCTGCTGACAGTTTATTATAGGGATGCCGGAAATATAATAAGCTCTTTTTTTATAGGAATATTTAGAAGAGATAAAAGAAATGATAAAAATTTCAAACTTGCAGTTTTTATTATAATTGCATCAATACCTGCAGTAATTGCGGGATTTTTTTTGAATGATATTGTTGAGAGTTTCTTCAGTAAGCCTCTTTACGTTGGAATTTTCCTCTTAATTACTGCAATATTTTTATTTACGGGTGAAATAAGGGGAAAATTAATAGAGGCAAGACTTTCATCCAAAAATGATGATTTACCTAATAATCCAAAGATAAATTATGGAATAGCCTTTATAGTTGGAATTGGACAAGCCATAGCAATTCTTCCCGGGGTATCAAGATCAGGCTCTACCATTTCATTTGCTCGATTCTTTGGTATAAAAAGGGAAGAATGTATTAGATTTTCATTTTTACTTTCAATTCCGGTTATTTTTGGATCTTTTGTGTTTGAATTATATAAGTCGCATGCAGTTATTTTTAATATCAGTGCTTTAAATCTGGCAAACATGGCAATAAGTTTTGTTTTTGCTTATATTTCCGGACTTTTTGCAGTCAAATTCTTAACAAGGCTTTCAAGAAATAGAAATTTAAATATTTTTGCCATTTATTGTATAGTAATGGCAATTGCAATATTTGTTGTTATTATGTTCAGAAGTTTTTAAGAAAGGAGAAATATCTGTAATGAAAGGCGTTATACTTGCAGGAGGACTTGGATCAAGATTATTCCCCTGTACTAAAGTAACAAATAAGCATTTACTGCCTGTTTATAATAAACCAATGATTTATTATCCGCTAAACACTATGGTAAATGCCGGTCTTAAAGATATTATGATTGTCACAGGTGGAAATTATGCAGGAGATTTCCTTAGAATACTGGGTAATGGCAAAGAATTCGGTTTAAAAGATATAAGCTATACATATCAGGAAGGTGAAGGAGGTATTGCTGACGCATTAAAACTTGCTGAGAATTTTGCAGAAGGTGAAAAGATATTTGTAATTTTAGGAGACAATATTATAGAAGATAATGTTTCTGAAGCCATAAAAGATTTTGAGAAACGAAAAGAAGGTGCAGGCATATTCCTAAAAAAAGTTTCCGACCCCGAAAGATTTGGAGTTGCTGAAATTAGAGAAGGTAAAGTAATAAATATTGAAGAAAAACCAGATAAACCTAAGAGTAACTATGCTGTTTGCGGCTTATATCTGTATGATAATATTGTTTTCGACATTGCCAAAGAATTAAAACCATCAGGCAGGAGGGAACTTGAGATTACTGACGTAAATAATGAATATATCAAAAGAGGGATTATGTCATATTCAATATTGAATGGCTGGTGGACAGATGCCGGCACATTTGAATCATTATTCAAAGCAAGTAAACTTGTAGCAGAAAAAGAAGGTTTAAAGTTTTGATATATCAGTTGAGTGGCAGAAAAAACATTCTAGAATATTAAATTTACTTTGCCAGTTATTATCAGAAATGATATAAATCCAGGAATATTTAAAATTCCCGGAATTTAATGGTAAATCCTGATAGATATAAGCATTTCCTTTCTCTTCGGCACATCCCATAAATTTCTCAACATTTCCACAATTCTTGCATTTATACATTGGAACCCTCTTTTGAAGTTATAATAATAAATTATCAGTTATTATAGCATATTATCGGCTAAATTCAACACACTAATTTTTATTCTATAATTATTGCTTTAATGAATAATTGACTAAAGATATAAGCTTTGATAATATCTAAACGATAAAAAGCAAATACAGATAAGGGAAGGAGAGTAATGTACGAGGGTATGGTACAATTAACCGATTCAAATTTTGATTCAGAAATATCACAATCAACAATACCTATGCTTGTTGACTTCTGGGCTGTATGGTGCGGCCCATGCAAGATGATTGCACCCGAACTTGAAAAATTATACGAAGAGAAAAAAAATGTCTTAAGAATAGGGAAATTGAACGTTGACGACAATAGAAACATTGCAATAAGATACGGCATCAGCAGCATCCCTACCTTGCTTCTTTTTAAAAATGGAGAAGTAGTTAAAAAATTAATTGGGGCTATGTCTAAGGATAAAATTTTAAACGAAATTTCAAGTTTTTTATAAATATTGGTTCTAAAAAATTTGTAAATATTTATTTGTATATAGTACATCAGGTTATGGCCATTAAAACCATGAAAACTATTTTGATCTGATTTTTTCTTAAGAGAAAAGCTGCAAAACCGGCCCTTATATTTCTTATTAGGTGCTATAATATTGCCCCTTCACAAAATTGTTCTAATTATATAAAATCTATGAAATGCTTTTTTAGGATTTAAGGTTTTTAAAAATCAGGGTAATTTTATTTGCAAATCAAAAATAGGTATTTTAATGTTTAAAAAAGTTGAAAGCAATGTAGATCTTGTAAAGCTTGAAGAAAAAGTTCTAAATTTTTGGAAAGCCAATAAAATCTTCGAGAAAAGCCTTGACAAGAATAAAGATTGCGAAAAATTCATTTTTTACGAGGGCCCTCCGACAGCAAATGGAGAGCCTGGTGTTCATCATGTCCTTTCACGAGTATTCAAAGATATATTTCCCAGATATAAGACCATGAAGGGGTATAATGTTCCTCGAAAAGCAGGTTGGGATACCCATGGACTTCCTGTTGAACTTGAAATAGAAAAGAAACTGGGTATAAATTCGAAGAAAGAAATCGAAAGTATTGGAATTGAGAAGTTCAATAAGCTTTGCAGGGAAAGTGTCATGAAATATGAGGGAGAGTGGAAGAGATTAACTGAACGCATTGGATTTTGGCTTGATATGGAAAATGCTTATTTTACTTTTAAGAATGATTACATAGAAACATTGTGGTGGATCTTAAAAACAATATGGGATAGGAATTTGCTGTATGAAGATTACAAAATTGTACCCTATTGTCCAAGATGTGGAACGGCACTCTCTTCCCATGAAGTTGCACTTGGTTATAAAGATGTCGAGGATTATTCGATAATGGTTAAATTTGCGCTGGCAGATAAACAGAATACCTATTTACTGGTATGGACCACAACACCCTGGACATTAATTTCAAATGTTGCATGTGCGCTTAATGCTGACGCTGTTTATGTTGAAATAGTTTTTA
>JAMCQQ010000217.1 GCA_023379515.1 Actinomycetota bacterium | reverse complement strand
GAAACCAGGGCACTTGTAGGAGAAAATGGTGCAGGGAAAAGTACATTTGTAAAGATTCTTTCGGGGGTTTATCAGCCAGATGAAGGGCAAATATTTCTAAATGATCAACAGGTTAATTTTTTTAATCCCAAAGCTGCAATCCAGGCCGGTATATCTGTAATTTACCAGGAACTTGATCTGATACCGATGCTTAATTGTGTCCAGAACATTTTTCTTGGTTTTGAAATAAGGAATAATTTCTTCAAAACAGTAAATTATAAAAAGATGAAGGAAACGACCTTGAGCTATCTCGAGAAAATGCAGGCTAGTATAGATATAGATAAACCTGTATGCTATCTCCCGATTGCCCACCAGCAAATAGTAGCGATATGCAAAGCATTAGTTCATAATTCCAAAGTTCTGTTTATGGATGAACCTTCAGCATCTCTTTCCAGAAACGAATTGGAAAATCTTTTTAAATTGATAAGAAATCTTAAAGAACAGAATATAACAATAATTTATATATCCCACAGGCTTGAGGAAATTTTTGAAATAGCTGATTCGGTTACAGTTTTAAGGGATGGGGAGCTCATTTCAACCGATCAGATAAAAAATATCTCTAAAAGTGAAATTATTGAAAAAATGATTGGTAAAAAGATAACTGAAGAGAGAATCAACAATCTTGAAATTAAAGATTCCAGAATAATACTTGAGGTAAAGAATTTAAACTATAAAACAATTTTAAAAGATATAAATTTCTCAGTAAAGAAGGGAGAGATTTTCGGAGTTTTAGGCCTGGTAGGATCAGGGAGATTGGAATTGGCACGAGTATTAAGCGGAGTATATAAATTTAATTCAGGTGAGATACTTATCAAAGGAAAACATGTTCATCTGAATTCACCAAATAGTGCAATAAGAAATTCGATATCTTATGTACCGGATGAAAGACGCGCACAGGGTTTGTTTTTTAACTTAAATCTTCTGATGAATTCAACAATGATGGTAATTCCGGATGTTACCAGCAAGCTGGATATTGTAAATAAGTTAACAATGAAATCAACTTTTGAAAAATTTAAAAAGATTTTAAATATTAAATGCCGGGACGAAAAACAACTTGTGAGTGAGTTAAGTGGAGGAAATCAGCAAAAGATAGTATTCTCGAAGTGTCTTGCCAAAGATACGGATATTATAATTTTGAATGAACCGACCAAAGGGATAGACGTGGGTTCCAAGTATGAAATCTATAACTTTTTAATCGACCTGATAAAGCATGGTAAAACAATAATTATTTTTTCCCCGGAAATTCCTGAACTTTGCAATATCTGCAACAGGCTTATGATTTTAAAGCGGGGACAGGTATCCGGTATCATTACTGATAGTGAAATAAACCAGCAAAATGTTTTTAAAGCTTTACTTAGCAATTAGCAGGAGGTGTTTATGAACAAAATAGAATTAAGTGAAAAAAGATATGATAGGCTAAAGAGTTTTTTTAATATAAAAGGTATTGGAACCTTAATAGTTTTTATTGTCATCTTTGTTTTTTTTGCATTTGCAAGTAACTCTTTTTTAACAGTACAGAATCTGATAAATATTCTAAGACAGGTATCCATTCTGGTAATAGTTGCTGTGGGCATGACATTTCTTATTATTTCCGGTGGCATTGATTTATCGATAGGTTCGACCATAGGGCTCTGCGGGGTTATTACTGCAATATTTGTTGACAGGTTCGGCTTTCCATTAATTCTTTCAATTTTAATAGCTATAATATTGGGAGGACTAATTGGCTTGCTTAATGGAACTATTGTAACAAAGATAAACATACCCCCTCTGCTGGCAACGTTGGGTATGATGATTGCAATAAGGGGTGTTGCTCTTGTAATATCGGAAGGTAAAGCAATATTTAATCTGCCTAAATCTTTTTTATGGTTGGGCAGAGGCTATGTAAGCATTATCCCCGTACCAGTAATTATAATGCTTATAATATTTTTTATTTTTTTCTTTATACAACAAAAAACAGCTTTTTCAATTTATGCTTATGCAATAGGTGGCAATAGAATTGCAGCAAGGCTTTCAGGAATAAAGGATGAATATCTCACCATAATCTTTTATGTTATAACAGGTTTGTTGACAGGTTTTGCGGCAGTAATGACTGCATCAAGACTGGGTGTTGGTCTTCCGACAGCAGGGGAGGGTTTTGAATTTGATGTTATTATTGCAGTGGTGGTTGGCGGAACCAGTATCTTTGGTGGAATCGGAACAATACAGGGGACACTTCTAGGAGCCTTAATTGTTGGTGTTCTAACCAATGGAATGATTATGTTAAATATACATAGTTTTTATCAAAGTATTGCGAAGGGTCTTTTATTAATCATTGCTGTTGGTGCTGAAACAATAAGACACAAAAAAGAAATTTAAAATACCTTAAGGAGCTTTTAATGCCAATTATTCAAACAGTTAGTAAAACTATTAAACCTGACAAGTTAGGCTTGACATTAATGCATGAGCATTGTCTGGTTAACCTTACAATCTGTCGGAAGAATGACAATAATAATCTATCTGAAAAAAAATTATTTGACAAAAAAATTAGTCTGAAGAACAGGGGAGAGGTTATTTATAATAATTTTTATTTTCTTGATAATCTGGTTTCAACAGATATTAAGAATCCAATAAAAGAATTAAAAGATTTCTATAATAGCGGTGGAACTTCAATTGTAGATCTGACTTCAGACGATATCGGGAGAAATGCTGAATCGCTTTTTTATATTTCAAAAAAATCAGGAATAAATATTATAATGGGTTGTGGCCGGTATGTCAGAGATTCTTTGAACAAAGATAAAATTGATGACAAACCGGAGAAAATATCAAATGATATTATAAATGAATTTGATAATGGGGTAGGCAATCTCAAAATAAAACCTGGTATTATAGGAGAGATTGGTATTTCAAATATTGATGATAAACAGGAAATTAATAGTTTAATCGGAGCGGCGATTGCACAAAGAAAAATAGGCTGTGCTTTAAATATACATCCTCCCATTTGGGATAAGCAAGGTCATAAAATACTGGATATTCTCGTGAAAAATGGTGCGGACATAAGCAAAATTATAATAAGTCATTGTGATCCAACGATAGAAGATTTTGATTATCATAACTCGCTTGCAAAGAGGGGCTGCTATATTGAATATGATCAGTTTGGAATGGAGTTAATGACTTATGAGGGTGTTTTTCTCCCAAGTGATAATGAAAGAATTGCATCTGTAAAAAAACAAATAGATCTGGGAAATCAAGATAAGGTATTAATTTCGGGGGATATGTGCTTTAAGATTTGCTTTAAAGATTGGGGAGGCTATGGTTATACACACATACTAAAACATATAATTCCAAGAATGAAACAGACAGGCATTACCGATGAAATTATTGATAAAATATTAATAGAAAATCCTGCAAGAGTTTTAGCTTTTTGATTTTGAGAAGGTCTAACATACTTTAACTTTTATTTTATGCAAAAATATATTTCTTCATCGGCAATCAATCCAAGATACTCTATTTTCTCAGGACTGAAACTTTTAACAAAGTCATCTACTTTAACTTTAAAGCCTGCGCTTTCGAGTAATTGTTTGTAATCTTTTCCATAACCTCTTACATGGTCCTCTTTCCCATAAGCCTTAAATCTTTCTTCTTCAGTTCGAGCTGAAGGGTTTGTAAAAGTTTTTTCGGCAATTATCGGAACCTGAATTATGGCCCAGCCTCCGGGTTTTAGCACCCTGTATAATTCACTTAAGGCTTTTCTGTCTTTTTCGATATGTTCCAGGACATGACTGGATAATATCACATCAAAAGTATCCGTGCCAAAAGCAATATCCGTAAGATCAATTTTTACCATTGCGCCAATCCGTCCAGGGTCAATGTCGCTGCTTAAATAATCAACATACCTGCTGACAGCAAATTTTTCGGTGAGTATAAGCTCAGGCGCTGTATGAAGCATCTTTTTTCTTGGAGGATCAAATAAATTTGTTTTCTGTTTGATATAAAGGTAAATGAGCCTGTATCTTTCAATTGAGCCGCAAACGGGACACTTTGCATTTTGCCTGGTTACAAATGGACTGTCTTTTAAAAAAGCTGGAAAGGTAACAGGCAGAAAGCATCTGAGATGGCTATCACAAATAGGACAGTATCTTTCCGTGCCTTTATATCTGGGAAGCCGCACCAGCTTTCGGACAGCCATACGATATTTAAGAGGTATAACAGTCATTAATTTATTTCGTCTTATCTTCATTATTCGTAATTTGCAATGTAAATAATTTTATAAAAAGTTTATCTGCCTGGTATAAAGATCCTTAATTTTTAAGATTTAACTGATTTTTTTGCAAGTTTTTCCAGGCTAGTGCCCTCTATTTTATAAATTTCCCACTCATCCTTGGCGACCGCACCTATTTTTTTATAGAAATTTATAGAAGATTTATTCCAATGCAGAACTGTCCACTCCAATCTGCCACACTTTCTCTCAACAGCTAGTTTTGCTATGAAGGCAAATATCAGTGTGCCAATACCCTTGTTTCTAACTCCAGGGTTAATATATAAATCTTCTATGTAGATACCGGGGCGGCCTGCAAATGTTGAGAAATTATAGAAAAATACAGCAAAACCAACCGCCTTGCCGTTATACTCACCAATAATAGCTTCAGCAATTTTACGCTCAAAAAAAACTTCCCTGATGTCATCTTTAGTCACAACAACCTCACCCAGTTTTTTTTCATATCTGGCAAGCTTTTTAATAAAACTAAGAATTATTCCCGAATCATTTTCATCGGCAAATCTGATTTTAAAATCTTCAAGAGCTGGTTTGACTGCTGCATACATTGAAAATCTCCTTTAAGGCACAAGTGCTAAATTTTTTAAATTTTGAGAAAAATTTTCTTTTTGTACAGGAAATAAAGGAAAAGCCATTTTATTGCAACCATGCAAATCCAGAAGAAAACTTCTCTAAAATTTCCCATACGATCCACAAAACCATGTATGAGTATATCAACAAGAATGCCGAAATCAAAAAGGGCCTGTACGACGTATATTGTGATTGCATTCATTCCTATGACGATGAAGGAAAAAGCCCATTTCTTATATCCCTTATAATCAATCAGCCAATAAAAGAGGCCCAATAAAAGCAGACTTAAACCTCCGGCAAATAAAACATAGGAACTTGTCCAGAGAATTTTATTTACAGGAAAATTAAAACTCCATGCAATTCCCAGAATTAGTGATGAAACTCCGCTAATTAATATCCATTTTATTTTAAAGATTTGCGTTTTATCTGCTTTCAGCAAAAACCCTGTTAAAACTCCCAGAAGCGTGGTACCTAAAGCGGGTAGCGTGCTGATCAATCCTTCATTATCTCCAGACTGATAATATAAGCGGCCGGGAATTATTAGACGATCCAGATAGCCTGCAAGATTACCTTGAGGTGATAAATTTGCAAAACCAACACCGGGAACTGGTACAAATTTCATAACCGCCCAATATCCAATCAATATTGCGCCTAATATTATGCCAATTATCATAGGTTGAAATCTGGAAGGTAGATACAAGGTGATGATAGACGCAAAAAAATAGCAGATAGCAATTCGCTGCAGGACACCTGGCCATCGCATGGAAGAAAAATTAAAGTCAAGAAGGCCATTTACAAGCAAGCCAAGAAAAAACAGCAAGAGTGTCCTTGTAATTATTCTGATATATGCACTCTTAAAATTGATGCGGAGATTTCCATTTTCCTGACGATACTTTGCCAGAGAAAAAGGAATAACCAGTCCGACAATAAAAAGAAATAAGGGAAAAATCAGATCATAAAAAGCAAATCCGTTCCATGATACATGGTCAAATTCTTGAGCCAGGCGTAAGGTCCAGGTTGTTTTTTTTAGAGTCAGGAGTGCAATAGCAAGCTCAGATGCTCCAAGAATCCACAGCATATCAAATCCCCTTAATGCATCTATTGATAGTATCCTCCCTGGAGAATGAAGTTTTCCAGCCTCAATTGGCTGAGGTTGCTGCAGGTTTCTGTTTATGGCAGAGCTTCCGGTTATTTCAAAAACTAATCCGCCGGTGGAAATGCCTTTTTTTGCAAAGTATTTCTTTGTAAATTTTCCTATTAACAATCTGCTGAAAAATATCAATAAAATACTAAGGATGAATAATGTAAGTATCCATAATCTTGAAAAAGCAAATCCTGCATAGGCGCGTCCAAAAATTAAAGTAATAACAAGGCTCAAAACAGGAGTTATTGCAACCTTTAAATAGTAATTTGGTTTTTTATAAAGGTTGTCCCAGAAATAAAGACCGAAGGCCAGAGAGACAAGGACCATGGCCATTATAAAAATTATTGAGTAAAGAATATAGTTGTTGTCAATTGAATATGTCGGTTTGCTGCTGCCAAAAAATTTAGTGAAAAATCTTAAATAATATGCCAGAAAACAGCTTAATGCTGAAAAAATCAGATCGCTTACCAGCAATTTCAGGCCGTAATAAATTTTATTCTTCTTTTTAAAGCTGGTTTTTGAATTATTCATACCGAACTATTATTATAATTTTATTATTTTATATATTGTTTTATTATACATAAGATAAGGATATAAAAGAAGAATACCTGATATAATGGAAGGGCTGGTCGTCTCCATGTTTGCAGATTGGTCCAGGACCAAAGGCAGCAACAAATAAATATTTATTATTAATAACATTAATTCGATAGATAGGAGTATAAATGGCAAAACCTACAAAACATGCAACCTTAATTTGTTCAATAATGACAATAGTGGCCATAATTGGAATATTGCTGGGTATTTTGTTTTCAAAGCCAATAATAATTGTGGCATCTTTGCTTCCAACGGTAGTATACGAGGTTTACAGAACAGAGGGGGAATCTACCAGATGGGCCTCATGGATCTTGCTGCTTGTTATAATATTGGAAATAATATTGATTGCTGCAAATATCAATTTTGATTTAGGTAAATTCTTTGGCGAGTCCACAAAAGAAATAGCAGGCTACACAGTTCCGCTTGGCGATATAAAAATATTCGGGCCCGTTATTATGGGGGTATTGTCCATAATTTTGTTTATAAGGACACGGGGTAAATATACAAAATGGCTGGCTGCAGTGATTTTTGTTACATGTTTTGCAATTGTATATGCTTTAGATCCGGACATACTAAAACAGCTTTTTAAGATCGGTGTTGAAAAGGGGTTAAAGAATTTAAATTAGTTAAACTCATCAAATTTCTAGAAATTGATTTTGAAGACTTGTAAAAATCTTAAGTGTTATAATTTAAATCTAGTATGGAAAACCCATCTTAGATTACTTATATAAATAGGGGTCAAAATTAATATAATTATAATTTTTTGCAAGAATTTCTTTCTAATAGTTTAGCCTCTAAAACAACTTGTTTATTAGGTAATTTATTCTTTTTTATGCTGTCTATTATAATTTTTGTTGCAATGAGGCCCATATCATATTTTTTTTGAGCCATTGTTGTTAATGGTGGAGTAAGTAGCGAAGAAGTATAAATATCATCCATGCCGATAATAGATATATCGTCAGGTATAAGAATTTTATTTTCCCTACAATACTGGTATGCACCAAATGCCATAAAATCACACATTGCAAAAATAGCTGTAAAGTTGCCTTCTCTTTCAAAAATGGTTTTTGTTGTTAGATATCCGCTTTGTATGCTTTCTTCACCCTCAACAATTAATTCTTCCCTAAATGCAATGCCATGTTCCTTAAGCGCACTTTTATAACCTTTTAACCTATCCTGAAATATTTTTATTTTTTGTGGTGAAGATATTACACTAATTTTACTGTGTCCCAGACTTATAAGATATTTAGTTGCATCATATGCTGCCTTAAAGTTATTTGTTATGACATGCGAAAAATTTAATTCCGGTATATATCTGTCTATTAATACGACAGGTATATTATTTGATATTATTTTATTAATAAAAAATGTGTCTTTTTTCCCACCAGCTATACCGCTTATAATTATTCCGTCAATTCCCCTGGTTATAAGCATATCCAATGATGAATTTTGTATTTCGTAATCATTGTCAGTGTTAACAAGTA
>JAMCQQ010000216.1 GCA_023379515.1 Actinomycetota bacterium | reverse complement strand
TGATCATTTTTTTTGTAAGATTAATAAGTTTCCTAATGCCAGATTAGGCAATAATTTATTCCCTAAAATCTGTAACAATCTTGGCATAGGAATCTTAAAAAGAAAATTCCATTTATCAAAAAGAAAAGACCCCAGTCCTGTTTTTTTCAATAATCTGATATTACCATTCATTAGCCTCTGGATATCAGAACTCGTAAAAAACCTTATGTGTTCACGGTTCTCGGGATAATTCAGCAGCGGTGAACTACCCTTAAAAAATACTCCTAATCTAAACTGTAAACTGGAGGAATTTGGAAAAGTTATAACCATAAAACCGTTTCTTTTTGATAAATGGAATTTTCTTTTTAAGATTCCTATGCCAAGATTGTTACAGATTTTAGGGAATAAATTATTGCCTAATCTGGCATTAGGAAACTTATTAATCTTACAAAAAAAATGATCAGCGCAATTTTAATTACTTTAAATGAGCAGGAAAATATCAAACGGGCTTTGGAAAGCTTGAGGAATCTGACGGATGAAGTGATTATTGTTGATTCAGGTAGTAGAGACAAAACCTTGGAAATTGCAAAGAAATTTGATGCTAAGATCTATTTCCGTAAATTTGATAATTTTGCAAACCAGAAGAATTTCGCCGTATCAAAGGCAACAAACGGATGGGTGTTAGCTCTTGATGCCGATGAAGAAATACCGATTGCCTTAGCAGATGAAATTAAAGATGCAGTCAAAGACAAGCAATATGCAGGTTATTTGATACCGCGAAGAAATTTCATACTTGGAGCGGAGATTAAATATTCAAGATGGAGTCCAGATAGGCATATTTGGCTATGGAAGAAAGATTTAGGGAACTGGGTGGGGGATATACATGAAGAAGTAGTTGTACCCGGAAAAATAGGTTTGCTTAAAAATAGTAAGATTCATCACTCACATAAAACTGTAGGGGAATTTATGCAGGCAAATAATTTTTATTCATCTCTGGAGGCGAAAATGTTATTTAATACTAAAACCCGCTTTTCTTTTTGGAATATGTTAGGTGCGGCTTTATTTGAATTTTTTATCAGATTTTTCTATAAAAAGGGTTTTCTTGACGGCACAAGAGGTTTTGCTCTGGCTTATCTTATGGGAATCTATAAGATAGTTGTTTGGATTAAGCTTTGGGAGTTGGAGAGCAAAAAATGATATGGATTATTTTAGTAAGTAGTTTAATATTGAGGTTGGTTAGTCTTAACCAAAGTCTTTGGTTGGATGAGGCCATCAATATTTTAGCTGTTAAAAATTTTTCTTTATCTGGACTGTTGACGCAATATGCTGTCGCCGATTTTCATCCACCGGGTTGGCTTATAATTTTGTGGTTTTGGGGGAAACTTTTTGGATATTCCGAGATTGCAATGCGGATACCTTCAGTATTTTTCGGGGTTGCGACGGTTTATATAACTTATCTGATTGGGAAAAAATTATTTTCTAAACGCTTAGGGTTGATAGCCGCATTGCTGCTTAGCATTAATCCCCTGCACATTTATTATAGCCAAGAGGCACGGATGTATTCGCTGGCAACTTTGGCCGTTGTCATTAACATTTTAATTCTTATAAAAATAGTAAAAAAAGAACGGGTAAATTTAATTTTCTTTATATTAAGCAATGTTTTAATTCTGTTATCGGATTATGTAGCTTATTTTATTTTTCCCGTTGAATTTATCTTCCTATTATTGTTGAAGGAGAAAGAATTTCAAAAAAAATGGTTTATTGCTTTGGTTATTGCGCTGGTTTTGGTCAGTTGGTGGATTCCGGTATTTCTGAGTCAACTTAATGTCGGGGCGGTTGCCTCAGCGAATCTACCGGCATGGAAATTTATAGTTGGCGGGTTTGATTTCAAAACTCTTCCGCTGACGTTTGTGAAGTTTATTATCGGGAGAATAAGTCTAGCAAATAAAACAATTTATTATGCGATACTGCTGCCAATTTGCAGTTTGTTTGCCTATTTATTGTGGAACGGCATAAGAAAATCGAATAGTTTCCAGAAAAAATTACTGATAACCTGGATAATAATACCTCCATTGATAGCAACTCTTATTTCATTGGTGGTACCTGTATATAACTATTTCCGGGTGCTTTTTATTTTACCCGGTTTTGTTATTTTGATTGCTGCCGGCATTTTTTATTTTAAAAATAAGTTAAGAGTTGCTTTTTTGGTGGTTGTTGTTTTAATAGAGTTTATTTGCTCACTGCTGTATTTATTTATTCCCGGTTATCAAAGGGAGGATTGGAGGGGATTAGTCCATTCTTTTCAAAGTATTAAACCGTCAATCATTCTATTCGAAAGTTCCGGGACACTGCCTCCTTTTGATTACTATGCCAAGGGAAGTTTGAATGCAAAAGGTGCCTTGAAAGATTTTCCTGCTAAGGATGAAAGTTCTGTTTCTGAGTTAGAACCTCTTCTTAAAAATAAAAGGGAAGTATATCTAATCGATTATTTAGTGCAGATTAGTGATCCAAACAGGTTAGTTGCAGGGAAACTTACAAGTTTAGGGTATAAAGAGGAGAATACTAAAAATTTTAACGGAGTTGGATTTGTCTATCATTACATCAAAGAATGAAAAGTTTTTTCTCCAAAAGAGCTTTAATATATTCAATATTATTTTTTATCATAGCCGCTCATATATTTATATTAACTAAGTTAATATATTTTCCTTATCCTGAATTGTTTATTTATCCATATCTCTCAAATCATGGTTTGAAGCCGTATTCACAGATTCTAGACCAACATTTCCCGGGATTTATGTTTTTCCCGGTCAATTTAGACAATCTGGGAATGAATACTCCTAGCTCTGCCAGGCTTTGGTCTATAGCTTTGGTTATCATTATTCACCTAATGCTCTTTTTGATAGGGAAGATAGTGTTAAAAAGTGACAAAAAAGCATTACTTGTAAATCTATTATTTTTGATATGGCATCCTTTTTTTGAAGGCTGGGTGCTATGGATAGATAGTTTTTTGCCGCTTTTTTTGTTACCTGCTTTT
>JAMCQQ010000215.1 GCA_023379515.1 Actinomycetota bacterium | reverse complement strand
GAGGATAAATTTTATGCTCTATTTTGTGAATTTTTTCTTCAAGTGTCTCTACCGTGTCCTCTTCTGCAACAATTACGGCCTCCTGGCTTATGATCGGTCCGGCATCCAATTCTTCCTCCACAAAATGGACCGTTACTCCTGTAACTTTAACACCATAATCAAAAGCATATCTTATGCCATGTATTCCCTTAAATGAAGGAAGCAAGGCAGGATGAATGTTTATGATCTTTCTGGGAAATTCTTTTATTATCTCCGGCCCTATAAGAAGCAGATAGCCGGCCATTATAATAAGGTCGATTTTTTCATTTTTCAACAATGCAAGCAACTCTTCATCATACTTCTGCCTGCTTTCAAATTGCCTTGGATTGAAATTGACTGATTTTATACTGTGTTTTTTCGCTCTTTCAAGAGCATAAGCATTTTCATTGTTGCTGAAAACCAGGACAATTTCACCATTAATATTTAAATTTTGTGATTGATCAATTATAGCCTGGAGATTTGAACCGAAACCTGAAGCCAAAACTGCAATTCTCTTCTTATCAGCCATTTATAACTACTCCTCCGTTCCCTTCGGTCACAATACCTATTTTGGATATCTCCTCACCTTCAAGTGAAGATACTTTTTTTACCTTTTCATAATCAGCAGGATCAATTATCAAAATCATCCCTATTCCCATATTAAATACCCTGAAGATCTCATTTTTACTTATGCTGCCTGCATTTTTTAGAAAATTAAAAATACCGGGGATTTCCCAGCTTCCGATATTGATTGCTGCATTCAGATTTTGCGGTATGATTCTGTTTATGTTTTCATAAAAACCGCCGCCTGTTATATGGGCTATGCCATGCAAACCAATCTTTCTTTCAAGCAGCTTGCTTATTACCGCAAAATATAGTTTTGTAGGAATAAGCAGCTCGTCTGCCAGAGTTATGCTGCCATGTTTTTGTTTTGCCGCTTCCCCGCTCTGCTTATCAATTCTTTGGCTCAGTTTTATTTTTTTATCGGCAATGATTTTTCTTATAAGTGAAAAACCGTTGCTGTGAACTCCTGAAGATGACAAGCCGACAATAATATCATTCTTCCTTACCATGCCTGGATTTATGACACTGGCTTTTTCGACAACACCCACAACAAAGCCCGCAAGGTCTATATCGTCTTTACTGTATATATCTGGCATCTCTGCAATTTCTCCGCCTATCAGAGCGGTCCTGCATTCGCGGCAGCTTTTGGCTATTGATTCTACAATTATTTTAACCTTTTCAGGATTCAGCCGTCCGCAGGCAATATAATCCAAAAAGAATAACGGCATTGCCCCGCAGCAAAGAATATCATTTATGCACATGCCAACCAGATCCTGGCCAATACCCGAAAAATTATTTACTTCTTTTGCCAACAGCAGCTTTGTCCCAACCCCGTCAGTCGATGATACCAGAACCGGTTCTTTATATTTCTTGCTGTCAAAAGAAAAAAGACCTGCATACGATGTCAGGTCATTTAGAACATTTTTGGAAAAAGTGGAAGTAACCGGTTTTTTAATAAGCTCTATCGCCTTGCCTGCCTTACCAAGGTTTACTCCTGAATCCTTATAAGTAAACTGCTTTTTTTTATCATTTGGCATTTAAGGATACTTCCGCTTCGTTTTCATAATCGGTATTTTCCATAAAATATTTATCCTTCTGGAGATTTTCAGGAATTGGAACCGGATAATCAGCGTTAAAGCATGCAAAACAAAACTTATCTTTCGGTTCCCCGATTGCCCTGACAAGACCGTCAATTGAAAGGTACTTCAGACTGTCTACATTCAAATATTTTCTAATATCTTCAAGTGTTCTGTGATTGGCAAGAAATTCTTTTTTGGTTGCCATATCGATGCCGTAATAACAAGGATGCAGAAGCGGCGGGGAACTTATTCTCATATGTATTTCTTTGGCCCCTGCCAGGTAAAGCATTTTCACTACCTTCCTGGATGTATTCCCTCTTACTATCGAATCATCGATAACTACAAGTCTCTTACCTTTTATTACATCTCTTAAGGGATTTAATTTTAATTTTACTCCAATCTCCCTGATTTCCTGAGTCGGCTGAATAAATGTCCTTCCGATATATCTGTTTTTTATGAGACCTTCGCCATAAGGTATTTTTGAAGCTGCCGAATATCCTATTGCCGCAGGAGTTCCGGAATCCGGTACCGATATAACCATATCAGCTTCAACGGGACATTCTTTTGCAAGTTCCTGGCCCATTTTGTGCCTTATCTCAAAAATATTTTTATTGTATAAATAACTGTCTGGCCTGGAAAAATAAATAAGCTCAAAAACGCACATCGACACTCTGTCAACAGGAAGCATCATCTGGGAACGCAGGCCGTTTTTATCTATGATTATAATTTCACCCGGGTCAACTTCTCTTATAAATTGAGCATCTATTATATCGAGCGCACACGTCTCTGAAGCAATAATATGCGCGCCTTCTCTGTTTCCCAGAACCATCGGTCTGAATCCATGGGGATCCCTGATTGCGAATAGTTTATCTTTTGATAAAATCACCAGTGAGTAAGAGCCTTTAATCTTACCCACTGCTTCCTTTATTGCATCCTCCATATTATCCTTTTCAGAACTTTCTATAAGTGAAGCAATAACTTCCGTATCCGTAGTAGTTTCAAATCTTATGCCTCTTTTCATTTGCTCCCTTCGAAGTTCTTCGGTATTTGTCAGGTTCCCATTGTGTGCAATTGCAAAAACTTCATCTCTGAACATTCTGTATAATGGCTGAGAATTTTTCCAGATGTTTCTTCCGGTAGTGGAGTATCGGGTATGTCCTATCCCAATGCTTCCCACCAGAGGAGCCAGATTCTGTTCGGAAAAAACTTGTGAAACCAACCCAAGATCCTTAAATACCAGAATATTCTCTCCATCGGATACCGCAATACCTGCACTTTCCTGTCCCCTGTGTCGAAGTGCCTGAAGTCCATAAAAAATAAATTCTGCTACATTTTCATTTGCAGAATAAATTCCAAAAACACCGCATTTTTCACCCAGCTTGACATAGGTTTTTTCGAATTTAATTTTTATCATCATTTTTTACCAAATTAATTATAACAAATAGAAACCTAAAATAAATTGAAAGCTATGCCCGCAAGGCAATTTTCCTCTGAATTTCTATAGAGACATCTTTTTTTCCATTGAACTGTCATAAATATTTTGAGCTTCTTTTATCTTTATGCAACTCTGTCCATTAATCTTCAGGACGTCACCGCCAACAGTTCCCAACTGCACAAATGGTACCGTAAATTTTTTACATAACTTTACCAAATCTTTTAATTTATTTTTCCCCACCGATACCACTATTCTTGACTGGCTCTCATTAAACAAAGTCCTGATAATGCTGCCTCTGATTAAATCCAACTCGATATCTGCACCTATGCTGCCCATGATTGCACTTTTTAAAATACATATCCCAAGCCCGCCAACTGAACTATCATGAGCGGACCTTATAATTTCCTTCCTTATTAATTCAAGACATAAGCTTTGAAGTCTTTTTTCAAGATCAAGGTCGAGTTCCGGACATTGTCCCCCTACCCTGTCCAGAAATAAATTCATGAATTCGCTTCCGCCCATGTGATCCTTATTTTCACCCAGCAGCACGATGGTATCTCCGTTATCCTTAAAATCCATTGTCGTAATATGGTCAAGTTTTTCTATTAGGCCCGCAGCCGCAGAAACCGGAGTGGGATAAATAGGATTACCGAAACTTTCATTGTAAAAACTGACATTACCGCTAACTATTGGTATATCCAGCACATTGCAAGCCTGGCACATTCCATCGATGCAATTCTTGAACTGCCAGAAAATTTCAGGTTTTTCAGGGGTGCCAAAATTAAGGCAATCAGTTATCCCGATAGGAACTGCACCGCAGCATACAAGATTTCTTGCAGATTCCGCAATTGCGATTATTCCGCCCATATATGGATCCAAGTAGCAATATCTGCCATTTCCGTCTGATGAAAAAGCAATAGCCTTACCTGTGCCTTTGATCCTTATAACCGCACTGTCCTGTCCGGGATGCACCACAGTATTTGTCTGAACCATATGATCATATTGTTCCCATACCCATTTTTTTGCTGCAAATATTTGGTGCCTCTATCATAAGTTTAAAAATTTCTTCAAGAGAATGTTTTGACTGGATGGCTTTTATTTCAGAATCGGTTATTGCATTTTTGCCTGCAGTTTCAATATAATCAGGTTTCCTGAAGGAATGGTGATAAACCGGTGAAAGATCCGTCAATGTTTTAACAGGTATTTCTCCTTCAAGCTTTCCCTTGGAAAATACCCTTAAATTACCGCTGCTTGTGACCTTTCCGATTGCTTCACAATTTGTGTTCCATTTGTTGCAGACTTCCTTTACTTTTTTATATGTGTCTGGCGCAACAAGAGCGAGCATTCTTTCCTGGGACTCAGATATCATTATTTCGTAAGGGGTCATGCTCGGTTCACGCAGAGGCACGGCACTTACGTCAATATCCAGGCCCACCTCACCTTTGCTAGCCATTTCAACAGATGAACTGGTAATGCCTGCGGCACCCATATCCTGCAGGCCCAATATCAATTTTTTATCAAGCAGCTCCAGGCAAACTTCGAGGACAACCTTTTCCGCAAATGGGTCACCGACCTGGACGCTGGGCCTTCTTTCTTCTGAATTTTCGTCAAGCTCATCGGATGCAAAAGTTGCACCATGGATCCCGTCACGCCCGGTGCTTGAACCGATAAGAACCAGCAGATTGCCTTCTCCAAAGGCTTTTGACTTTATAATCTTGCCTTTCTCAACAATTCCCACCGTCATTGCGTTCACGAGCGGATTACCTTCATAAATTCTGTCAAAATATACTTCACCGCCGACTGTTGGTATTCCCATGCAGTTGCCGTAACCGCCAATTCCCTTAACAACATTTTCAAATAAGTATTTTTGACGGGGGTTTGAATCAAGATTGCCGAAGCGAAGTGAATTCAGACTGCATATTGGCCTTGCGCCCATCGCAAAGATATCCCTTATGATGCCGCCAATTCCTGTTGCGGCACCCTGGTAAGGTTCCACTGCCGATGGGTGGTTATGAGATTCTATTTTCATAACAAGAGCCTGGTTATCACCAATGTCAAGAATCCCTGCATTTTCACCAGGTCCCTGAAGAACATATTTGCCTGAAGTCTTAAATTTTTTCAGGAGCGCCCTTGAGCTTTTGTAACTGCAGTGCTCGGACCACATGACAGAATATATGCTGAGTTCCAGATAATTAGGTTTCCTGCTCAGGTATCTGCATATCTTTTCGAATTCACCCGCATTTAAACCAAGTTTCTGATATTCCTTTTCTATATCCATTTTCATATTCATGTGATACTTTTTATCATCGAACCAAATATTCCTATCCCGTCAATGGAGCCTAAAATATTTTCACAACAAGCTTCCGGATGCGGCATCAGACCAAAAACGTTCATCTCCTTGTTGCATATTCCGGCTATGCTCCCAACGGAGCCATTCGGATTGTGCTCGCTGCTCACCGCTCCATCTTTGCTGCAATATCTCAAAATAATCTGATTGTTTTTTTCAAGTGCGGCAAGCCCTTTTTCATTAATATAATAGTTGCCTTCGTTATGTCTTATAGGTATCTTAATGATCTGCCCTTTCTTCAAATTGCGGGTAAAGGGAGTGCCGATGTTTTCAACTCTTGAATGAATAAACTTGCATATGAATTTTAATGTATTATTTCTCAGCATTGCACCGGGAAGAATACCTTGCTCAAGTAAAATCTGAAACCCGTTGCATATTCCAATTACGAGCTTTCCTTTACCGGCAAATTTTCTTACATACTCCATTATCGGTGAAAATCT
>JAMCQQ010000214.1 GCA_023379515.1 Actinomycetota bacterium | reverse complement strand
AATTATTTCTTCCTTTTTATTCACGATATAACCGTATGCCATTGAAAATGTACTCATTTGTGAAATTTTTTTCTTATTTTTTTGTCTGAATATTTTTTCAGTTAATTTTATTGACTTGTTTCCGCTGAGTCTGATAATACCTATTGCAGCTTCTCCTGGTATTGTTCCAATCGCAACTATGGTGTCTTTCATGCTTTTATTCATTCTTTTCCCTTACAAATAATAAAAATTTGTATTTTCAAATTATATTCTATTTACTATATTCTATTTACGAATTTTTATATTTAATTGCTGTTTGAGTTAAAATGGTAAATTTTTCTTGATTTTTAACCAAATCTTTGAGCAGATTTAAGTAAATATTTTGCAATATTTTTTACAATAACTTAAGCAATTCAAAATATTGGGTAATTTATAAACAGTATTGATTATTGAATGGGTTTTACAGGTTGACATCAGCAGGATAAATAACGATTCTTCTATTTGGTTCTTCATCCCTGCTTTTTGTTTTAACTTCTTTGATAGTTGCCAGCAAATTGTGTATTGCTTTTCTTTCATACGAGGGCATGGGCCTTAGGGCAATTTTCCTTCCTTCTTTTACTGCTTTGTCTGCCATTTGGAGAGCTATTTTTTCCAGAATTTCAATATTTTTTTTCCTGTAATCTTTTATATCAATAATTATTCGTCTGTCAATCAGTTTTTTCCTCTTGCCTATCAAATTAATAATATATTCCAATGCTTCTATGTTGCTCCCGTTCTTACCAATTGCTATAGTGAGATCTTTTCCATATATTGATATTACTAAATTTTCAGAATCTACTTCTATTTCAATTTCTTTTTCTGCGCAAATAAGTTCCAGTATTTTTTTCAAAATTATTACTATTCTGTCTAACCCCGTTAAGCTTCTTAGTTCTTTGTTTTCTTTTTCTTCAATATTTTCTTTCTCTATTTTTTCTTTTTCTACTTCCCTGTTCTTTTTTTGTTCTTCTTCCAATGAAATTACAAAAGCATTTATAGCATTTTTCATGTCACCATTGTCTAACAAAAAAATCACCTCTTGAATAAATTCATTTTTCCCATATTTTACAACTGTTATTTCCTTCTTCTTTTTCTTTTCTTTTGTATATGAACATTTTTCCCGCTGCTCTCCAATTCAAGAATTTGCTTACTAACAACAATTCCTTTTTTCTTTGCTTCTTCCTTCGTACTTTCTTTTTTTACGATCCTATTAACAATCCATTGTTGCCCTATTGACCATATATTTGTAGTCACCCAATAGACTAAAATTCCTGACGGAAGATTCCATGATATGGCACCAAAAACAACTGGCATCAAATATGTAATTAATCTCTGCTTGGGGTCCGTCGTGGTCATCTTTGTAGAAATAAACATTGTCGCTACCATCAATATTGCCAAGATGAAAAAGGGGTCTCTCACATTTAAATTGAGCCACAAAAAATCATATTTTGTGTTAGGAATATTCATTAAGATATTTCTGATATTTCCAAACATGTATACTGGTATGAATGGCTGACCCAATACATTTGTGATAATTGCTGATGGAGTTCTTAATGCTTGAAATAATGCAAAAAATACCGGTAATTGTAAAAGAAGAGGCAGGCATCCTGCTAAAGGATTGACATTGTTCTGCTTATAAAATTCCATTGTTTCCTGCTGCAGTTTCTGCTTATCATCCTTATATTTTTTTTGCAGCTCTTGTATCGCAGGCTGTAACTTTTGCATTTTAGCCATTGATTTTGTCTGACTTATTGTAAGTGGTGTGAGGACGAGCCGCACAATTATCGTTAATAGTATTATTACTATACCATAATTAGCAGCTACATGATTATACAGGAATATAACCACATACTCTATTGCACTCTGAATTGGTCTTAACAGATTAATAATTTGGCTCAATGCTTAAAATCCTCCCGGTATTTTTATTTCAATTCTTGTAATAATTATTTTATTTTACAGGATCATATCCGCCCTTATTAAAAGGATTGCATCTGATAATTCTGTATATAGATTTAATACTACCCTTTAGTACGCCATATTTTTCGACCGATTCTGCTGCATACTGGGAACAGGTAGGATAAAATCTACAACTATTTGGCAATATGGGTGATATGAATTTTTTATAAAATTTTAAAATTGATAAAACAAATTTTCTCATATTAAAATTGGCACAGTATAAGCTCTGTTATTGCTTATATTTCATTTTTATAGATTTTTAATGTAAAATTGGTTGAATACTGCTGGTAATTTGATTTTTTAAATCAGGGTAGCTAAGATTACTGATAGATTTCTTAGCAATAAATAATATATCAAAGCTTTCTGTATTTTCTTTTTTTAAATTTCTAAAAACTTCTTTTATTAATCTTTTAATTCTATTTCTAGCTACGGCTTTGCCTATTTTTTTACTGATTATATACCCAAGTCTTAATCTATCTATATCCTGATTATTTTTTAAAATTATTAGTTTAAAATTACCACACTCTATTAACTTGCCTTCTTTGTTTATTTTAATAAAATCAGAACTCTTTTTTAAAGTTTCGAATTTGATTTTTTGCTTCCTTTGAAAACTAATATTTTTACATCAGTTCATTATGCAGTTAATACTTTCCTGCCTTTTCTTCGCCTATTTGCAATAACTTTTCTCCCACCTTTAGTTTTCATTCTTTCCCTAAAACCATGTGTCTTTGCTCTTTTTCTGGCGTTAGGTTGAAATGTTCTTTTCATTTTATCCTGCCTTTATTCGGAACTTCTTTTTAACTATTAACTGAATTTAAGATTATACATTTTTATGTTTTTAATAGCAAGAATTAAAAACCTGGTATTAGCA
>JAMCQQ010000213.1 GCA_023379515.1 Actinomycetota bacterium | reverse complement strand
TTCTGAATTAGTGGTTGGAGTAAAAACTACTGATATTGGAAAAATTGGAGAAATTCTTGCAACAGCAACCCAGGCAGGTGCAACCAATATTTCATCTGTAGGATTTGATCTGACAGATAGTACAAGAAAGAAAGCTGTGAATGATGCCCTGGCAATAGCCACAAAAGATGCTACAGATAAAGCTAATGCAATAGCTCAATCAATGGGATTGAAAATAGATAAGATTTCCTATGTTACGGAAAGCGGTGTAAGCGTTCCGGGCCCGATAATTTCTTTGCAGGCTGAAGCAGCATCAAAAGCCGGAGCTGTTACTCCGCCTCCTGTTTTACCGACAGAGATCGAAGTGATGGCAAATATTACAGCAGTGTTTATATTTAGCAAATAAACACTGGTGGGACCATTTAATAATAGAATTTACTGATTCGACAAATTCATTTTTACCAAAATAAATACGTGATAAATAAAAAACAATTTAAGACTATCGATGATTACATTAAAACTTTTCCGAAGGATGTTCAAAATATTCTTGAAAAAATGAGGCAGACAATAAGAAAGGTGGCACCTGATGCTATAGAGGCAATTAGTTATCAAATGCCCACATTCAAATTAAATGGAAAAAATCTGGTTCATTTTGCTGCGTGGAAAAATCATATCGGATTTTATCCTACACCCTCCGGCACCGAGGTATTCAAAAAAGAATTATTGCCATATAAAATGGCAAAAGGTTCAATACAATTCCCTATAAAAGAGTCGATTCCATATGATCTAGTGAAAAAAATTGTAATATTTAGGATGAAGGGTGCAGGGAAGTAGACATAAAATTTCTTCTGGGGTTTCCAATAATGAATATAAGGTAATTAATATGTCCAACATGATATCCGAATATTTTACAATTCCTGTTGTCCCTCCATTTAGATTGGATCTCAGTGTGTGGGCACTGAAAAGAAGGCCCAACAATTACATAGACTTATGGGACGGAAACAAATATTCGCGTCGGAATATATACTCCTTAGAGGGTTTGGCAGAATTAATATATTCCCAGGCGATGATGTTGGTGCGCAAAAAAACATTAAAGAATTATTGGATCTTAATGAAAGGCCTAATTATGAGGAAATAAAAAAATTGGTTTCCCGTTGGGATCCATATGCCGGTATGGTTTATTTTCATTTGCTTTTAAATAAACTGGAAAAGGAAAGACTTTTATGAAACATGGTTATTTATACAATAGGTCATTCAACACGCACAATAGATGAATTTATTGGAATGATTATTTTTAAAAATTGTTTTCCTGCCCTAACAAATTTGCAGAGAAATTCGTTTAAATAGGTATAAAAGAAAGCTATTTTGAAATTTAAATTATCAAAGGAGGAAAATTATAATGAAAAAATTTATAACAGGTATTGCAATTGCTGCAGTAATTTTATTTTCTACCGGGGCTCTTATATATGCCCGTCCCGATGAGCAGCCAAACAAAGAAAATCAGATAAATGAAGAAAATCAGATAAACAAAGAATCCCAGATAAATGATGAAGATCAGATAGATGAGGAGGATCAGGAATATTCAGATACCGAAAATGAAGATAGTATTAAAAATGATAAAGAAGAAGATAATGAAGAAATTAGCGTTAAAAATGACAAAGAAACCAGTGAAAATAGTGAAAAAAATACAATAAATATTTCCATCAATGGCTACAACATAAGCACTCAGCCGCCGCTTGGCATTAAAAACCAAAAAACATTTAAGATAGGCAGAACAATTCCCGTAAAGTTTATGCTAACCGATGCCAATGGAGATATTGTTGAAAATTTGTCCATTAAGCTATATCTTGCAAAGATTGAAAATGGTGTACCGGGAAGTGAAATTCAGGCAACTTCTTCCGGTAAATCAAATGATGGCAATTACTTCAGATTTAGCAAGAATTCAGAAAGATATATATTTAATCTATCGACAAAAGGATTTTCACCAGGGACCTGGAGGCTAAAAATAGATTTAGGCAATGGCACAATATTTTATACGGATATAACACTGGGATAATGTGCCTTTTGGAGGAACATTTGAAGCGTCCACAAATGTTCCTCCAATTATTTAAAAAATTGACGAATTTATCTATATAGCTAAATTGTCTAGTCCCAGAATCTGATATTTTATGCCGAATGTAATTAATTTCTGCCCTGTCTGTGAACAAACCTTATAGAAGAATTATATACGTTTTGGTTCTTAAAATCTTATTTCACTTCAGTCAGAATTAATTTTTACTTAGTTTGATGATTATATTATATCTGAGTGCTATAAAACTACCTTAAAAGAGTCCCAAGATAATTTTTGAAAATCATAAAAGAATTGCTTCCAACTCAATATCAGTGGCTGCTAAAGCCTTGGATACCGGACAACCAACCTTTGCTTCATTAGCAATTTTTAAGAAAGTTTCCCTATCAATATCAGTAACTTCACCACGGGTGGTTAAAAGAATTTTTGTTATACTGAAACCATCACCACCTTTTTCAATACTAACTTTTGCTTCTGTAGATATTTTAACCGGTTTATAGCCTTTCTCTCCCAGCATGGAAGAAAAAGCCATTGAATAACAGGCCGCATGAGCTGCACCAAGCAATTCCTCAGGATTCGTGCCTTTTTCTTCTTCAAACCTTGACAGAAAAGAATATGAACCCTTAAATAAGCCGCTTTCTACTTCAACGGTTCCTTTCCCGTTAATAAGATTTCCTTCCCAAACAGCATTTGCTTTTCTCACTGGCATACATACCTCCTTTTTAAGAATTAAGAATAAAATAATAATTATAAATTAAGGCAGAATATTCTTCTTTAAATTTGAGAGAATTATCTCCATCATTATTAATTATGATACAATAGTTCTAAATATAATGTATCAAAGATTATTATAGCAGCAACAGGAGAAAAATCTGTATTTTAAAAAATAGTAAGATACACTGAATCATTATTCAGATGTGAATTTATATTTTGCAGAGTCCTTGATAAAATATTTTAAATAGGAAATTTAGACTTTTTAAATAAATCTCTCAAAGTTTTTATATTTTAAGACAATTTATAAAGATAAAATAATGAGAAAATTTGGAACAATTTTAATTTTTTTAAGTGTTATATTTTTAATTACAATAGCTGTATATACAAGCAATGCTGCCAATTCAGAAAAACAAAAAGCTGCAGCTGAGAGCATTGAGACCATAGCGGCAACTACATCTTTAACAGAAGTCACCACAGCAAATACAACAACTACAACAGCCGAGACTTTGAGTACTCCAAACACAACAACTGTTACAGAGACAATTGAAACTACCGAGGATACCAGTAAAAATCTTCCAACTCTTAAACTTATTATTTATGAAGGGCCGGTTATAATCAATAACGATATGTGCTATTACAGAGTAGAGGCTAAAGTAACAGGAGATCCTTATCCGGCTATTAAATTCAGCAAGGATGACAGTAATGGTACCTGGGGGAAAAATAGGGCACAAGTAAACCTTAAAAATGGTGAAAGCTATGATCTTGTGGTTACCGCATTTAACTCAGCTGGGAAAGTTTCCAGGCATATAGTGCTTACCTGGAGCCAATAATATGTTTTAAAAATTCAAGATATCTTTAGCTGCTAATTACGTATATCTTCTTAAAAGTAATCAATAATTCTTCATAAAATTTACTTTTTATCCTTTCAGTATTAATTCTTTTTATTAACATCATTTATTACTTTATTTGTAGAGTATTTTATTATTGTTGCTTTTTCTAATGTATATGGAAGAGTTAAAACGGCAAAGGGCAAATGGGCAGTTGTTATTATACCAAGAATAAAGCCCGCACAGCTCTTCTTAAAAAGCTGGGTTTGACGTGGCGGGAGCTGGAAACGTACTGAAATCATTTCAGTGGCGCGCCAGTTCTCGACCCTACTTGAGGGAATTAATTAGGTTTAAAAAACTTTTGTAGAAAGCTTAAATAGTCAGTTTAGAACCAGTCGTTAATATGATATAATATCACCGTGCTATAATTCTTAAATTAATTG